>JBFMBA010000153.1:0-10086 GCA_040755475.1 Thermodesulfobacteriota bacterium | reverse complement strand
CCGGGGATGAGGACCGGCTGCCCCGCCCTTCGGTAGGCCGGCGGCAGCGCCGCATGACCCGGCGGAAAGGCGCGGGTCGCCCCCTTTCGATGGACGCAGAGCCGGACATCCCGGCCCGCCACGGGGAGGGTTTCGATCTTGGCGATGTTGTGACAGACATCGTAGAGGAGACGCATCCCCAGCTCCCTGGGACCCATTCCCAGCGCTCTTTCGAAGACCTCGCGCGTCCGGTGCATGAGGAGCTGCCGGTTTGCCCAGGCGTAGTTGGCCGCGCAGGCCATCGCCGCCAGATAGTCCTTCCCCTGGGGGGACGACAGTTTCGCGCAGGCGAGCTGCCGGTCGGGAAGGGGGATGCCGATCGCGTCGATGCGCTTGACCATCCGGGCCAGGTAATCGTCGCAGACCTGGTAGCCGAGCCCGCGGGAGCCGCTGTGGATCATCACGCAGATCTGCCCCTGCTCCAGACCGAAGGACGCGGCGGCTGCGGCATCGAAGATCTCCTCGACCATCTCGATCTCGAGAAAGTGGTTGCCCGACCCGAGCGTCCCGAGCTGGTCCTTGCCCCGCGCCAGAGCCCGATCGCTCACCTTCTCCGGATCGGCGCCCGCCATCACCCCGCCGTCCTCGGTCATTTCCAGATCGGTCGGTGAGCCGTAACCCCGGCGAACCGCCCAGGCCGCCCCTTCGGAAAGGACCTGCCTCTCCTCCTTCGGGGACAGCTTCAGCGCGCCGCGCGACCCGACGCCGGAGGGGATGTTCTCGAAGAGCGCCGTTACGAGTCCCTCCAGACGGTCGCGGATGTCTTCATGGCGAAGGCGGGTGGTCATCAGCCGGCAGCCGCAGTTGATGTCGTAACCGACCCCGCCCGGGGAGACGACTCCCTCCTCCAGCGAGAAGGCGGCCACGCCGCCAATGGGAAAGCCGTACCCCCAGTGCATGTCCGGCATCGCGAGCGAGGCCGTAAGGATTCCCGGCAGATGGGCCACATGGGCCACCTGCCGGGGCCCCTCGTCCGCCCCCATTGCCCGCAGGAGCGCCTCGCTCGTGTAAAGGATCCCGGGGACGCGCATCCCCCCCTCCCGCGGGATCTCCCAGCGCCATTCGTCCATCTTCCGGAAAGGGTTGTCCGGCATGCCTTCCGCTTTCTGTTATTTTTGCGAATCCCTTTGTCGAACAACCGGATGCGCATCAGACATCACAGACGACCGTCGCCACCCATCCGCGCTCGGTTTGACGGACCGCAGCCTGGTGGTAGGTCACCGCCTTGATCTCCCGCCTGGTCCTGTGACGGACCGGATCGAAGCACTCGCCCCGCAGGAGCGCCTTGAGCCGCCGCGGGGTCGCCTCCAGGACCTGACAGGTCTTGACCAGGAACTGCTCTCCATTCCAGAGATAGAGGATCTCGCGGAGGAAATTGACCAGCACCTCCGCCGGGTCCTGGCCCGTCACGACGACCTCCCGGGCAATCCGCGCCCTGATCCTCGTCAGGTCCGTCAGCAGGTCGAACAGGGACAGAGCCGCCGCCGCATACAGCGCCTCGACGGTGGCCGCAGACACCTCCAGGCCGAGATCGGCCGTATGGTCGAAGACCCGGTAGTCCATCAGGGCATCCGGCGGATCCGCACCTCGATCCCCGTTTCATCCTTCAACAGGGGCTGGAGCTTGGAGGTGTCGGTATCGGTGGTGTGATAGGGATAGAGGATCCTGGGTTTCACCATCCGGGCGGCATCGGCCGTCATCTCCGGGGTCATCGTGTAGGGGAGATTCATCGGCAGAAAGGCCACATCGATCGAACCGAGGCCCTTCATCTCCGGGATGTTCTCCGTGTCCCCGGCGATATAGACCCGTGTCCCGCCGAAGGTCAAAACGTACCCGTTCCCGAGCCCCTTGGCGTGGTAGGGAACCCCGGGAGAACGCATGTGAACGAGGTTGTAAGCGGGAACCGCCTCGACCGGAATCCCGTCCACGGTCGCCGACTCCCCGTTCTTCAGGACGATTCCGCCCGGAAGTTTGTCGGCACAAAGGGGCGTCATGACCACTTTCGTCCCCTCTTTGCTGATTTTCCCTATCGTCTCCAGATCGAAATGGTCCCCGTGCTCGTGGGCGGCCAGGATCAGATCGGCCTTCGGCAACCCCGAGAAATCCCCGTACTGGCCGACCGGATCGTTGTAGATCACCTTCCCGCCGAACCGGAACATGAGCGAGGCGTGACCGATGAACGTGATCTCCAGATCCCCGCCCGCCGTGGGCAGAATGTCCTTTTCAAACGCCGCGCCGTCCCCCTCGGGAGCCGTCATCAGAACCAGTGGCATCATCGGAAAGAGCAGCCTGTTCATATTACCCTCCTGTCGAATCGTGGTGTTTGTGTGCACCCGCAGCGCACTGCGGAACGAATTCGGGACCGGCCGGGAGTTTCCACCCTCTCCCGCCGTCTCCCGATGGGCGTGACCGGAAGCGCCTTTTCGAAATCCCGCCCCTTGGCAGGGCACGGGGCGCATCATAGGTGACTGTGACCCTGCTGTCGCGAAGCCCCGGCCGTCCAGTCAGAGAACCGGATCAAGGCGATCCCCGGGCTCGATTATAACGGCCCGGCGCACGGGCGTCAATGATGACGGCCTCGTAAAAAAGCCGGATGCCGCGTGGCCCATCATCCCCCGTCGCTGCGGCATGCACCCAAGTACCTCTGCACCAGGCCGGGCCAGTGGGGTTGCCACCCGGGAAGAACCTTGCCCCGCCGCAAGATCCGCGCTCTCAAAAAATTCCCCCGAGCGGTCCGGCATAGCCGGTCAGCTCCACATACCCTTCGACGGTCACATCCTTCCCTTCCGACGACCCCCGGCCCTTCACCGCCCCCTCCCAGTAGGTAATGGGCACCGCCGCCTTCGTCACCAGCTCCTGCCCGGCAACGAGCGGGCTGACGGTCACCTCGATCCCGGCGCCGGGAATCCGGATCCGCCAGGCGGCCGGGTATCTTCCGGCGCTTTTTTCGCTGGTCCAGTGCGAAAGGACGGTCATCTCGATCCCGGAAAGGGGCAGGTGGCGGGAGGTCCCGTCGGGCTCGACGAGGGTTCCCGAGGATTCCGCCTCCACCGTGCCGTCCTTCTTCCGGAGATGATAGACCATCAGGTCCCGGCCGTCGCTCAGGCGGAGCGCGATCCAGTCCCAGCCCGCCTTGTCCTTCGTCATCTGGTTGGAGCCGAACTCCTGGTCGAACCAGCTCCTGCCCTCGACCGCCAGAGGGGCCGTCGTCCCCGGGATGCCGATCGTCCCCTCGGTCCTCAGATCGGTGAAGGAGTAATAATAGGAAGCCTCCCCCGGTCCCGGCCCTTTCCTGCTCAATCCCCTCTCGCCATGGAAAACGGCGGGTTTGGCCGGCGTCAGGCGAAGCGCAAGCGCCATCGCCTCGTGGGAGGCCCTCAGGTCGATCCGCCCGCCTTCCATCACCGCCGACCAGCCCAGAACGCGCACGTCCATGTGCGTCCGCTTCGCGCCCGCCAGGCCCGGACCCGCGCGGGAAATTCGCTCGGCATGGTGAAAAACCTTTCGCACCCCGTCCGTCAGGGCGAAGTGGGCAAAGTAGATGTCCCGTATCGACCAGGCATTGGCCGGAAGCCGGGGCTCTGTCGCCAGCCCGTAACGGAAGAAGGTGAGCTGATACCCGTAGCGGTTTGCCCGGCCGTCCCGCAGGTTCCCCGTGAAATACCACCACTCGGTCCGGTACCGGGGGTGGCTGCCGTGGTCCCGCGGAAAGGACCACTGCCGGGGCGCTGTCGCCTCCATCCAGCGCTCGGCCGCAGGACAGACCGGGGGAAGAAGGACGAAAACCGCAATCACGACCGCGACCGCAATGACCCGGAAAAGGTCACCCGCGGTGTGGCACGCAAGCGGCCGTGTAGTCGGTCGACACGACATCAGAAACCTGTGCAACCTGGAAATCATGTCCCGGATGCAGGCATGGGAGTTTTTTCGGCGCAGGGTCGTAAAATGTCCCGCTTGCGGAGGGATCGTGATTTTCAGCGGTTGCAGGAAGTTCATTTCGCTCATTCCTCCCTGATCTGCACGACGGGGTATTTGCGATAGACCGACCAGACCGGATAGGCGGCCGCGGCGAGGCTCGCCGCCAGGGCCGTCAGTCCCGTGACCAGATAGGGCTGGAGGGTGAAATGGTAGAAGACGGTCCAGTGGAAGCTCTCCAGATTGATGACCTTGATCAGGATGAGGGCGAAAGCTGTCCCGACAATCACGCTCATGGCGAAGCTGACGATCCCCATGGCCACACCCTCGGCGACGGTCAGGCGGGCCACGTCGCCCGTTGAAAATCCCAGGGCGCGGAATATGCCGAACTCCTTGCGCCGTTCCAGAAACAGCGTCATCAGCGCCCCGGCGATGCCGAAAAAGGCCACAATGACCGCCAGGATGCGCATCGAGCGCGTCACGGCGAAGGTGCCGTCAAAGATATCGAGTATCCGCCGGTGGAACTCCGCCCGGGTGGCGACGGGAAGACCCCGGGCCCGGGCCCTGCGCTTCACCTCGGCGATGAGCGCCTCCCGGTCGGGGTTCGTCTCGTCGATGAAGATGCCCAGGCTGTTGATGGTCCGGTCGCGATAGAGCCCCAGATAGGTCGAGCGGTCCATCATGACAACCCCGTGCTCCGTCGAGTAATCGTAGAATACGCCCGTCACGGGCAGCTCGCGCGGCCCGTCGACCCCATCGAGGGTGATCCGGTCGCCCTTTTTCACATCGAAACGCCGGGAGAAGCTCTCGGAGACGATGACGCTTCCCCGCTTGACCGGCTCCCAGTTCTCGCCGCCGCCTTCGAACCAGACGAACCGGTCGTAGCGCTGAAGGACCGATGCGTCGATGGAGGTGACGGAGGTCGGCTTCCCCCGGAAGGTGATCTGGACATTGCGAAAGATGTCGATCCCGCCGATGCCCGCAATCCCGCCGAGCTCCTCGTAGAAATCCTCCGGCACGTGCACGTCGCCCTTCGTCGAGATGTAGAGCTCGCCACGCAGCTGGCTGTTCATCCACCAGACGACGGAGGTGCGGAAGCTGTCGATCATGGCGCCCAGGCCGATGGACAGGGAAAGGGCGATCATGAAGGCGGCCACCGCAACGGACGTCCGGCCCAGATTTTCCCGGATATTGCCGACGGCGATCCTGCCCGAGAGGCCCATCACGGACCCGAAAAGCGGCTTCAGAACCGGTACGGACCAGACGATGGCCAGGCCCGTGAAGAGACTGGCGCCGGTCAGAAAGGCGAAGGCGCCGGCGAAACCCACGTAGAGGTGCAGGGAAGCGAGAAGGAACAGGGCCGCCGCGACGGCCAGGCAGAGCGCCCCCCAAAGGGCAACCCGGTTCGTGGTTTTCCGGGCGCCGCGGGACGCGGTCCTTCCCTGAAGGACGCGGACGGGCTCCACGCGTCCCAGCTCCAGAAGCGACGGCAGGCAGCCGACGAGGCTCGCCGCCGCGCCGAGCACGATGCCCCCGCCAAGATTCCAGAAGGACCAGGGAAGCGCGGAAGGTTTTAGGAAGAAGTAGAGGGTGCTCACGGCCTCGCCCACCACCTTTGCCAGAAGCCCGCTGAGCAGATAGCCGAGGAGGCCCCCGAGGGCGCCGCCCGCCGTGCCCAGGATCAGGACTTCCACCAGAAAAGCGGCGGCGATCTGGCGGCGCGAGGCGCCGATGGCCAGAAGAATCCCCGCATCCCTGCGCCGGCTCACCACGGCGAACATGGCCGTGTTGTAAATGAGCAGGACGCCGACAAAAAGGGCGAAGAGGGACAGCACCTGCAGGTTGAGCCGGAAGGCCCCCAGCAGCGCCGTGAGGGTTTCTGTCTTCTGCCGGCCGGACTCGATCTTGAACCCCTTATCCCAGCGGGCGCGAAAGGGCGCCTCTTCGGCGATCACCAGGTCCGCCCGGTCGATCATGCCGCGCAGGCCGAACAGCTCCTGGGCGTGGCCGATATCGGCGACGATCAGGGGCTCCCCGGTGGGGTTGGGAAAGACATAGACCACCTTCAGGGACCCCTGCGACGTGGGGAGAGTGCTGCCCGCGGCAAGACCCAGGCGCCTTGCCGTCCCCTCGTCGACCAGAACCGCCCGGGGATCGAACAGGAAGGCGGAAAAAAGTCGCTGCCTCGCATCGTCGCTTTCGGACCTGCCGATCCGGGCCGTGACGGACCGCACCTCCCGGTCGAGAAAAGGGTCCAGGCCCAGGAGACGGATCTTCTCATCCCCCTCGAGCCGCACCTGCCGGTCGATGACCGGGGCGAGGCTCCTGACCGCCGGATCGGTCGCAAGGCGGGCCAGTACCTCTTCCTCCAGCGGACCGGCAGGGCGCTCCAGGGTGTGCGTCGCCCCGCCGCGGAGAAAATCGACGGCCTCCTCCAGGCTGCGCAGCGCCGACCGCGAGGCCAGCGTCATGCCCACTGCTGCGGCCACGCCCACGGCAATCCCCAGCAGATGGAGCGTGCTCAGGCTCCTGCGTCTGACCAGATAGCGCAAGAATGACCGGATGACGCTCTTCACTGGGTCAGCTCCCGGCAGGAATGCACTTCGACGATCCGGCCGTCGGTCATGCGCAGGATCCGGTCCGCGTAGTCGCAGGTATTGAGGGCATGACTCACCATGATCAGGGTGGTACCGGCGGCGCGGCATCTCTCCACGAGCAGGGCGAGGATCTGGGCCCCCGTCGCGGAGTCCAGATTGCCCGTCGGTTCGTCGGCAAGGATGATGGGGGGGCCTTTGACGAGCGCCCGCGCAATGGCCACCCGCTGCTGCTCCCCGCCGGAGAGTTCGTGGGGATAGCGGTGCTCTTTGCCCTGGAGGCCCACCAGAACCAGCGCTTCGACGGCGGGTTTCGCATCGGCGCCGCCGGTCAGCTCGAGGGCGAGAAAGACATTCTCCAGCGCGGTCAGCGTCGGCAGCAGGTTGAAGAACTGGAACACAAAGCCCAGCTTCTCGCGCCGGAGACGGGTCCTGCCTGTTTCGCCGAGCCCGGCCAGGTCCCGGCCGTCGATCTCGATCCGGCCCGCCGAGGGCACGTCCAGCCCCGCCAGGAGATTGAGGAAGGTGGTCTTGCCCGAACCGCTCTTCCCGAAAAGGGCGACAATCTGGCCCCTCCGGATGTCCACCTCGACCCCGCGTATCGCCGCACCGTTGTGCCCCTGAACCTCATAGCGCTTCCAGAGGTCATACGTCCGAATGATGGACTCCCCCATAACCCCGCACCGTCACCTTTCCACGAACACGCCCCAGGCCTTCCGATCCCCATTCAGCCTCTCAGGACGCTTTTTGACAATCTATCATACCTGCCAAAAGAAGAAACGTCCAGGATCGGGCGCGCTGGCCGCGGGCCCTCCCCGGCCGCGCCCGGCGTCACCCGGCCGCGCGAGACCAGAGAGGCCTCCGCTCTTCTGACGTTTTTGAAGTCCCGGCCCGCAGAGCAGGGGAGCGTCACCGGCCGACGGCGAATGCCGGGCCGCGTCGATCGAAAAGGGGGCTCCCGTACGGGCGCAGGGGCGTTTTTTCGGGGTTCCCTCCAGGGCGTGACTGCCGAAGTTCGGGGCGTGCAACGCACGGGGATGCCAGAGGAATTTGGATAAAATACACAGTTTTCTCCTTACGTTATTGACAGACCCTCCCTTCTTTCATATACTGAAGCCAGGCAAATCGGGTTCTTGACGTCGATTTCATGACGAAAAAGGGCTTGGGAAAAGCACAGAGGATAACGCACAGAGCGAGCAGGGCGCGGGCACTGCGAAGACACTGGCAGCCTCTATCGGATCTCGAGACGCCACGGGTGCCATTCATCCACTAGACTGCGATAGCCTGCTTCCTTCACAGACTATCGTAGGAAACCCGCTACCCCTCCTCATTTCTACCGCGAAGGCAACTCCAAGGCCCTTGTATAAAGAGCGGTCGTCACTTCAAGAAAGGAGGTATTGTGCTATGGGTAAGCGGATGGCCATCACGACGGTTGCGCTGTTCTTTATGGTGTCGGTTTCAGGATTTTTTGCCCTTCCGGACGCGCGGGCCCAGGAGATCACCCGGATCACCGTGGGCGGCAGCGGCCCCGGCGCCACGGCCTACATCCTGGCCGGAGGTCTCGCCGAGCTCATCAACACCAGGGTCAAGCACCCCAAGCTGCGTTTAACCGCACAGACCACCAGAGGCTTCGTCGAGAACTCCCGTCTGGTCGACACCGGCCAGATGGACATGGGTATGAACTCCGCCCCTCTGCTCTATGCTCATAATCAGGGATCGAAGCCTTTCCAGCAGAAGGCCCAGAACGTCCGGGTAGGCGTTCCCGTGGGCACCTCTGCCCACCAGTGGGCAACCTTCAGGAAGTCGGGCATCAAAACGATCTCCGACCTCGCCGGGAAGCGCGTCAGCATAGGACCCAGGGGCAGCTCGACGGCGGTCCAGTCGGAGCGGATTCTGCAGGAGTACGGGATCCTGGAGAAGGTCCAGGTCAACCGGCTCGGGTGGGACGAGGCGGCCCGCGCCCTGCAGGACGGCAAGCTCGATGCCTACGGTATCACCTCCACCCTGCCCACACCGTCGGTCGTGGAGACGGCAGCCCAGGGCGAGCTCTACCTCATCCCGATGGACAAGGACAAACTCGAGTCCCTCAAGAAGAAGTACCCGGGATACTTCTCTTTCAACCTCAAGGCGGGCTCCTACGACGGGCAGAAGGAGGACGTCCTGTGCCTGGGCTACAACTTCTACCTGATCGCCAACAAGGACCTGGTGCCCGCATGGGTGATGTACGACATCACCAAAAGCCTGCTCGACCCCCAATGGCGGTCCTTTCTGCTGAGCTTGCCGACGAGGGGCTACGCCGCGCTCGATTTCGCCCCCGATATCGAGAATCTCGGCATCGCGGGCGTGCCCCTGCACGCCGGAAACATCAAGTACTGGGAGGAGAAAGGGGTGAAGATCCCCAAAGCGCTGATCCCTCCCGAATATAAGTAATTGCGACATTCGGTGCGGGAGGAAGGCGGGCCCGGATATCGCCCGCCTTCCTCCGCCCTTCACGCGATGATGGCGGTATTTCTATGAGCGACCCTGCGGTCAAGACTGAACACCCTTCCTATTTCAGACGCGCTTTTCAGTGGATGATGGGGGCGGACACGCCGGGCGCACGCGATCTGACCGGCAAGACGTCCGTCGTCTTCCAGGTGATCGCCGCGACCTTTTCCCTCTTCTACCTTTACTCGGCCGTCGCCATCGTCCCGTTCTTCATATTCCTGAGCATGTACCTCCTGTTCACGGTGGTTCTGATTTTCCTGCTCTATCCCGCCACGACCGGCTCGCCCAAAAAGCGCGTTACCTGGGTGGACCTCCTGTTCATCGCGCTGTCGGTCTCCACCATTGCCTATTACATCTACGCTTTTGAGGCCATGGAGGAGAGGATGGGCTACGTCACCGCACCCGACTTCATCTTCGGCCTCCTGTGCATTCTCATCTCCCTCGAGGCCTGCCGCCGCGTCCTGGGCCCCATGCTGCCCACGCTGGGGGTGATCTTTCTGCTCTACTGCTATTTCGGCCCCTACATGCCGGGCGAGCTGCAGCACAAGGGTTTCTGGGTGTCGCGCATTGTCTCCTACTGCTACAGCGAAAGCGGCATCTTCGGCGTGGTCACCCGCGTGTACGCCACCTTTGTGCTCCTCTTCATCATTTACGGCGCCTTTCTGCAGAAATCCAAGGTAGGGGACTTCTTCATCGACCTGGCCTTCTCCCTTGTGGGCCGCACCACCGGCGGGGCAGCCAAAGCCTCGGTGATTTCGAGCGGCCTGGTGGGCACGGTCCTCGGAAGCGGCGCGGCCAACATCGTCATCACGGGCAGCTTCACGATCCCCCTGATGAAACGGGGCGGCTATCGTCCTGCATTCGCGGCAGCCACGGAAGCCGTGGCTTCGCTCGGAGGCATGCTCATGCCGCCGGTGATGGGCGCGGCGGTCTTCGTGCTGGCTTCCTTTACCGACACCCCGTATCTGACGGTATGCGCGGTTTCCCTGGTACCGGCCGTGCTGTACTACATTTCCCTCTATTTTGCCGTGCACTTCGAGGCGTCCAAGAT
>JBFMBA010000152.1:0-5180 GCA_040755475.1 Thermodesulfobacteriota bacterium | reverse complement strand
CGCGAGGCGTCGGTGGTGTTTTCCGTCAGCAGCTGCATCGGCTCCCCGCAGCAGACCAGCTCCCCGTCGCCCGCGTGGATGACCTCCACGATATTCCCGCAAACCGCGCATTTGTAAATCCCTGACTGTGTGGCCATTGTCGTCTCCTTTCTATGTGTATCGGGCAAATAATCCCCTGCCGGGATCATGCCGATCGCTATGCCATGCGCCCCTCTGTGCCTTTGGTTCGCCGGCTGCGTGTCGTTTACCGGTCGTTGCGTGTACCGTCCCTGCAAGAACCCCTGTTGCCTCTGTGGCCTGCTGCCTATACCCGGCAAGCCTCGGGCCGGATCAGAAGGACGGGCACCGACGACTGATTCAGCACACCGGACGCCACGCTTCCCATCACCAGCTTTTTGATCCCCGTATGGCCGTGGGTTGCCATCACAATCAAATCCATGCCTTTGTTTGAAGCATAATCCGTGATGGCCTCGGCGGGTCGGTTGGCCTCTATCGACTCCGTGGTCACCTTGACCCCTCCCGCGCTCAGTCGGGTTTTCATTTCCGCCAGATATTTACCGGATGATGCAAACACCTGCTGTCTGAGTGCGTCAAAATTGAAGTGTCCTTCCTCCAGCTCTCTCCAGGGGATATCGATCGTGACGATATTGAGCAGCGTCACTTCACTCGCAGATCCGTTCTCGATAAGCGATTTGAGATGCGACAGGACACACGCCGCCAGGTCCGATCCATCCAGTGGAACCAAGATCTTCTTATACATTTCCGCCTCCCTTTCTTCCCTGAATTCGTTTGTCTCTGAACGTGAAATCAACCCAGCCCGCTTCAAGCGCGCTTCCCTGCTCTTCGAACGGTCGGCCATCCGCTTCCGGTCTCCCGGCCGGTGCATCTGTCCTGTGCCCTCACCGCGGCACGATCCCGAACCCGCCGCTCAGGGCCGCGGAACAGTGCGTCGAGGAAGACGAGAATTGAAATAATGATCAGTGGTGCAACCATTTTTTTGATCCTTTCCCGTTGCTTGACCGGCCTTCTGATTCGACGACAAATGCCGCCCGTAGCGGGCAATAAAAGCGATGGTCATAACGTCCTTACTGATCGACCTCATTTCGCTGATCCGGCTGACAATCTCGGCCAGCTCGACGCCGTCTTTATATTCCGGTGCGGCCTTGCTTTTGATATAACCGTATTTCTTTTGCAGTATCCCAAGCAGTCTCCTGTTTTTCCCTTCGATCTCACCTAGATCATTGCAGGTGAGTCTACCCCAGCGCTCTTTCAATCGACCCCTGATCTCCAGCCATTTCCCCTTCAGAATATCGCTATTCATATTCCCCCTTCCGGCGATCTGCGTCGTCGGTAAGTGCCGTCATGTCCTGATCCGTGTTTTGGTGGCGATCGAGCGGCATCTCCAGCAGTTTGACCGTAAATTGCGGCCTGTATTCGATTCGCTCCACATCACCGCTGATAGCCCTGCCCAAAAAACCTTCTATGTGAGCCTGCAGCTTCTCCCAGTCCCGGTCCGATGGCTTTCGGTTCATAGTTGCCCTGCCTTACATTCCCTCCATCCCCGGCGGATGAGAAATGGTAAGAAACGTCCTTTCGTATGGCTCCACGAGAAGATTCATCGCTCCCCTGAAAACCTTGAAGCGGTCCGATTTCATGTGGTCGATCAGGTTTTCCCGGGTATCCCATTCCTCAAAAAAATAGAGACGATTTTCATCCTCGACGCTCTGGTACAGCTCGCAGCGCCGGCATCCCTTTTCCATCCGTATGGAACCGGACAGTGAAGCGATCGTCTGCGCGAGCTCCATGCGCTTCTCGGACAGGACCTTCATCCGTATGGTGACCAGGATCATACGGCTGGACATTGCAAGCGGCTTGCCAACGGCGCCGGCAAAAGAGCATCTATCGAATAATCCTGTTGTAACAAATCATTAGAGATTCGGACCCGAACGGCAGCGCAGGGTGAAACGATGCGTCGGGCCTCAGTATTTGGTGGAACCGCACCATATTGAGGGACACATCCCGGGGAGGTCGCCCATCGGGCCCGACGCCTGCTCCCCGGAGCTGACTTTCCTCTTTCGTCAACCGGGCGCCTGGAAGGCTCAAATGAACGAACGACTGTAAGAGAATGGCAATGATGACCGGCGACTTGACACCCTCCCTTATTTCCCTTATCGTGGATGCGTCCGACCCAATACATCGCGGCGGAAAAGTCATGCACGCATAAGCGTCCCCCGTAAACAAAGCGGAAACTTCTGGACGAGATGAAGAGGATGCAGGCATCCTCAAACAAGGGAGATGGCGAACAGCCGGGAGGAGGGACCATGGGTCAGGAAATTCGCCTGCTGGAAGAGGAAATCAGGAGGCTGAAAACAGAGAAGGAAGACAGGGAAGCTGCCGTGCCGCCACACAGCATACGCCCGCATCAGCTTATGGTGATTGAGGATTTGGAAAACGAAATCAGTCGTAAGGAAGCGCAGCTGCAGCAATTGATACAAAAAGGCGCATCGTGAGGAGCCTCGAATCCGGGTGCAAAAGCTCGAATTCGGGTGCAAAAAAAAAGTTTCCCGTGGTCGGACCGGCCAGAAAGAAATCGTAAAAAATCATGCGGGCATCCTCTGCCGGGAGATCGCCCCGGGTAAACTGGAAGGACCGTGAGCAGGCCAGGGCTTTTTATACGAGTGAGGCGGCGCTGGAATGCGGGCGAATCGTGGGCGATACGGCAATGCTTGTCGGCGAGCTTCTGGAACGGGCGACGGAACCTGAAGCCCTTTGGTATAGGGACGATCATGTCATTACGCATCGTCCTGAGGGTGGACGATTCACGTCCCGTTCTGCACGTCACCGTCTCGGACGCCGATTGACCAGGAATCAAGAAGGGAAAGATATCCCAGGATACAGATCCCGCCGGCCGGACCTTCCGCTTGCCGCAATCGACATCTATTCTTGAATGCAGGTGATCAGAATCGTGATGAAGTACATCATCGAAACCACAAGACCACCGAGGCATATCTTGTCAATCCAACGATTGCATAGATACCGCTCCTCCCAATCGGTTGATTCGATGAAATGCTGAAAGCGCCTCAGCAGGCCCTTTCTGGCGGCGATCCTGACCTGTACCGAGCATCGCTGCCTGATGGGGATGGAGGATGCCGCTCTTACTGAAACCGTCTTCATTGCTTTTCCTTGTCATCCATTGCCTGTCAATACAATCTCTCACCATTTACCGGTGATATTTCCGGATCACCGCCGTGACAACGCCTCCTATCTGGAGTTCGGTCTTTGCCCTGATGATGGGGTATCGGGGATTGGCCGCTTCAAGATACACCTGGCCGCGCTTCTTTTTAAAATATTTCATGGTCCATTCCCCATCCACTTCCGCGATCACAACGTCGCCGTCTCTGGGCTTCCTGCCCTTCTCGACAATGACCAAATCACCTTCCACGATTCCTTCTCCGATCATGGAATCCCCGCTGACATGCAGTAAAAAGGACGAATCGGGTTTTGTGATCAGGTATTCATCCATGGAGATGATGTCGCAGAGCGCCTCCTCTTCGGGTGACGGGAACCCTGCCTGAACGGATCCGACCAGGGGGATGGCGAAGGAGCTCTTCTTGAATTTCAGATGGCCCTTGTCGTCTTTTACCAGAACATCGGCCTCGATGAGTTTGTCGATCCAGAAATTGACAACACTCTTTGATCTGACCCCGAGAAGGCCCACCATTTCCGCAAAGGAGGGCATACGGCGGTTTTCCCTGAAGAAGGCGGCCAGGGATTTCTGGACTGTGTGGATGGTTCGCTTTTCTTTCATGGTTCCCCTATATAGAACAATCGTTCTATTGTCAAGCGATTTTTCATCCGGGCAGGGTGCCGACCCTTCTCATGTTCAACCCCAGAAAAAGTCAAGTCTGCCGGCGTTTCTCGACCACCCGTCATCTCAAAGCAGGATCATCCGCCGCTACCCCCCATCCTTTTCCTGAACTGGGAGGGCCGCTCATAACGGCTCCCCTGGGACCAGACCCCTCTCCTTTGGGCCCTGGCCTCCCGTTCCGCCTGGAGGAAGGGGGGCCGGTAGGGCTTCTTCAGATACTCCACATAGGCTTCGGCCATGCCGGCCGCGATCATTTCCTGGTTCACATTCCGCTCCGCCAGCCAGAGGATGGCGACCATCCTGCGGTAGCGGTCGATATCGAGGATCTCCACCCTGACGGATCACCGGCCGACCCGGGAGGCAAGATAGTCCCGGGAGGCATTGCCGAAGGGCTCTCCCGGTTTATTCCCCTTGGGGTTTCCGGCGCATCGATGCCGTAGAGGCGGACCTTCAGCTTGGTTCCTTCCGGGGTGACGGCCTGCACGGTATCGCCCTCTGAGATCTTGGTGATTGTGGCGGTGACGGTTCGGATGGGAGCGGCGTGCGCGGTTGCAGCGGTGAGAAAAAGAGGGCCGCGAGGAGGAGCGGCGGTGATCTGCGGGTGAGGATCTTTTTCAGACGCCCGACCTGCCAGATGTCGGTACGCTGGCAGTGCGGTTTCCCCCAGGGATCGCCCTTGCTCGTGGCGATCTTCATATTCCGCATAGTTACATCTCCCGCCGCCGTTTCCGCCCAGCTCCCTGTCCGGGTAAATCAGTCCGTCGTATCCGCTCGATGGAAAAGAACGCGGAAGCGGCTCGGATGTTCAAAGCTTCCGAGTTGCTTTCATAAGGGGCGAAGCTCAGCGATTGCCAGCGCCCTCCGTACCCTTCCACGGATCACCCGGAAGCTTTGCGATGAGTCTCCGTCCAGTCAGTGCCCCGGCTTGCGCTGCGTTGTAAGAAACACCGGTGGGCAATAGTGGCCCGATGTCTTCCAGGAACGGCCGATTCCGGAGCTTGCTGTCCAGGTTCTCTTCGAATTCGGCGCGCGAGACAGCAAGGCCTTCCTGTTTCAGGTAACGCTGGAAGCAATCAACAACATTGGCGTCGTCCACCTCCAGCGAGGTCAGAGATAGCCAAAGGTCATAGAGATCTCGTCCCTTCTTCCGCTGATAAAGGGCGCGTAGTTTGGTGCCGAGAAGCTCTTCGATCCCGAAGGTGCCAATCTCCGCCTGGCCAGTAAACCAGGGGCTATCGACCTGAAAGGGCCGGCGACGGATCCCCAACACCGTGAAATGCTCCCGCGTGCTGATCTCCACCTTAAGGCGCAG
>JBFMBA010000151.1:0-7454 GCA_040755475.1 Thermodesulfobacteriota bacterium | reverse complement strand
CTCCCATGGTCTTCTGGGCGTCGTTGGTTCCGTGGGCGAGAGCCTGGGTGATGGAGGACAGGATCTGGAGCCGCTTGAACAGGCGGTTCACCTGCGGGGTCGCCCGCTTGGAGAAGGTCAAGGTCATCCGGGTGAATGCCAGGCAGGCAAAAAATCCCACAATGGGTGACAGGAGCATGATCCCGATGATCACCCAAACGCTCGGCCAGTTGATGGGCGCCAGTCCCCATCCGGTCATGAAGGCGCCGAGCAGGCCGCCGATCAGCGCATGCGACGAGGAAGAGGGTATCCCGAACCACCAGGTGAAAAGGTTCCAGGTGATCGCTCCGAGCAGGGCGGCGATAATGACGAAGACGCCTGTTCCTCCGGTCTCGAGAACGGTCGGGTCCACGATCCCCTTGCCCAGCGTCTGGGCGACCTCGGTCCCGAGGAAATAGGCGCCGATGAAGTTGGCCACGGCGGCCATCCACAGTGCCTGCGACGTGGTCAGCGATCGCGAGATGATCACCGTCGCCACCTGGTTCGCCGAGTCGTGAAAGCCGTTGGTGAAGTCAAAGTAAAGCGCCAGAAGGACAACACCCACGGCGAGAACCAGCGCAGCGTCCATCAGAACCACCCTGACTGCAACACGTGAATCACAAACCTCTCCTTATCAGTCCGCCCCGTATCGAGGCGAGGGGATAGGACGCACGCTTCGAGGAGGGTGTTCCCGGACTCCCGAACACCGGCGGTCCCCGTAACGGCCGCCACCGCGGTTTCGGGGTCAGTCCCGTTGCGATTGCCAGCCGCTCCATTGATTGCCGCCCCGGCGCAGTCCCCGTCGGAATCGTCCGCACGGGTTTCCAGGGGGGCGGCCGCGGGGATGTTCAGGAATGCTTCATGACGATGCTCGTTATGATGTTGGCCGCCTCATCCCCGCGGTCGGCCGCGTTGCTCAGATGGCGATAGATCTCCCGCATCTTGAGCATGAACACCGTGTCGGTTCCCCGAAACAGATGCGACAGGGCAAGACGGTAGGCTCCCTCCATCTTGTTTTCGTAAGACTTGGCCTTGACGGCGTGCATCGCGGCGATTCGCGGCCGCTCTTCCAGAGCCGTGATGGCCTCGTTGATCTCCCGGCCCGCGCTGATCAGGATGTTGACCATCTCCTTGATGTGTTCGTCGGCGCACACCTCGTATATCTCCATTTCATAGACCGTGGAGTTTGCATAATCCATCACATCATCGATCGCCCGGGAAAGATCGAAGATGTCCTCCCTGTCCAGCGGCGTGACGAATGTCCTGTCCAATGCCTGGATCAGCATCAGGCGCAGATCATCGGCCTCCTCCTCGCATTTCTTCACCCGCTCCGCATTGTCCGCGCTGCAGTCGTCCATGTAGCGGGCCAGAGCCTCCAGGCCTTCCAGGGTCTTTCCGGATTGCTGCATCAGAAGATGATAAAAGATGTTTCTCTCCCTGACAAAGATCTGCTTGTTGAACCTGAATATCACGGACGCGCTCCTTTCATCTCGGGGCTCACCTTTCAATGATCCCACTGCGTCTCCCTAGCCGATATGCGAAGTCAGAGCTTGCCGACCTTTTCGATCCCCGATTTCTTGCTCGGATCTTCGATCTCCTCAACGATCGCGTGTCCGCTGCCGACCAGTTTCTTGCGCTCTTCACGGGCCTTTGCCCATTCGTCAACGGAGCGGCAAACACCCGGTTTAGCCGCCTTGGCGCGGTCCTCCAGCGGGGGCACCGGCCGGTCCGCCGGCCCGTCGTAGTCTTCCTCCGGCGTCAGGGCTTCGCCCATCCGCATGTAGGGATTGCGCTCGATCTCCTCGATGTAGTGGGCGCCGGTCGCCAGCGCCCGGGTAACGGCCAGTATCGCCCAGGTTGCCTCCGCCGAGAAGCCGAGGTCCATCATCGTGGCGCCGGTCGCCCCGAGCATGTCGATGTCCACCTCCTCGGGGCTCTGTTTCTGGGCCGCGCCGACGATCTCCTTCATGAAGGCGATGTATCTGCCCGCCACACCGAGTTTTTCCGCCCGCGCGATCATGCGTTTGGCCGCCGGGTCCTTCAGCATGAGATTGGATACCCCGAGCGACTCGTATTCCCCGGCGCTTTCCTTGACCAGCAGTTCCGCCGCCGCGGCCAGGCTCAGCTTCTGGGCGTCGGCCTTCTTCAGATACCTTTCAAGCCGGTTTCCGAAAGCGGAATAGGCGCCGTAGGCGTGCCCGAATGCAAGGATCGAAGCCGCCGCGGCCTGGGTGAGGAACGTCTTGGTCCGGGCGACGATGCGCGACATCGCAGCCGGAGGAGAAAGGCCGTCCTCGAGCGCGAGGATCATCACGTAGTTGAGCATCTGCTCTTCTTCGATCAGCGGGATACGGGACTGGTAGTCGACGAAGAGCACATCGACCACGCCGTACCCCTCTTCCATCAGTTCCGTGGTGTCGTAGCCCCGCGATACGATGCGATGGACATTCTTATAGGCCACCTCCGACACCCATTGAAAGGGGGCACGCTGGGTGTCGCGCGGCACCGTCCCGTATTCCCGGTCGAAATAATCAAAGGGCATCTTGGGGCTGCCCAGGTTTCCGATGCCCCGCTTTTTCTTTGTCTCGTTCAGATCGCCCATTTCTTGTACTCTCCTTCCTCCTTCTGCTTCCTGGCGTATTCCTGGCGCTCTTCCTGCTTGGGAACCACCCGGTCTTCCGGCCCTACGTATTTGATCATGGACAGATCGATCATCTGGACCATGGGCTCGTTGCGCGAGGCGCCCCAGGCCCGGCCCTTCTTCATGTTGAACAGTGCGTGCGCGGCGCAGCTCCAGCCGCGGCAGACGCTGCCGAGGCACCACCCGGCCATGGGCGAGAAGCCGATCTCCATCAGGGCGGTGTTGCCCGATCCGACGACGTTGACCCCCACGTGGGAGCGGCCCTCCCGTTTGCGGCGCTCATGGAAATGCGCTTCCAACGCCCGCTGGAACCTGAGGTAGACGCCCTGGAGACCCAGCTCCTCCTGCTTGGCATGGATCGGCTCGGCGCGCGGATCGCTGTCGATGTGCTGGGGCTGGCCCATCCCCATGACCGGTTTGCCGGCGTCCATGTATTCGTCCACGAGGATCTTGGCCATTTCCTCCGGGGTTTTGCCTTCGCGCTGCGCCCTTTCGAGGTACTTGTCGAGCATGTAGCCGTGGGCCGCACCCGGGCCGTGCACGCCGCCGAAGGTGCTGACGGCGGCGGCGATGGCGCAGGGCAGGTTCGGCCGGCCGGCGGTGACGCCGATGGCGGCCACGGCCGAGGGCGACATGGAGTGCTCCAGGAAGACTCCCATCTCGTATTTCAGCATCTTCTCCTCGGCATCGGTGGGTATGCGGCCCTGGTACAAAACGAAAAGGGCGTCACAAAAAGAATAGCCCTCTTCTGCCAGGTCGCTCAGGTTATAACCGCGCATGACGGTCTTCTCCTCCGTCTTGTACGAAATGGCGGTCTTTCTCTTAAACAAAGGTTGTCTATCCATTTAATTTTTCCTCCAATGATTTAAGAAAATTCCTTCTCAATCAATTCCGGGAGATCCGCCACACTGGGAATCACGTGGGTATGCCAGTATTTTCCCCAGTCGGTCACCGGCCGAGGACCGCTCAGCACGCCTACGACGCCGCGGCACCCTGCATTCCGGCCTTCCAGCATGTCGGCAGGCGTATCGCCGATCTTGATCACCTCGTGGACACTCTGGATATTGAGCATGGTCATGGCATAAAAGAGCATAAAGGGCGCGGGCCGGCCTATCTCCCCGGGAATATGCTCCACATCCACGGCGATGTCCACCAAACCATCCCTCACCCACCCCAGGCCATCCATGAGGGCATCCGTGATCAGGCGGTGGAATCCGGTATCGGTGGCGACTTTGATGCCCCGTTCGTGGCACCAGCGGAACGTATCGGTCGCGCCGGGAATGGCCTTGCACTGCTTCCGGTAGTATTCGAGCATGATCTGCTGGTACCGGTCGAAGACCTTCCTCGCCTGTTCATAGGTTTCAGGATCCTTGATCTTCTCAAAATCCTCGATATCGATCTTCTTTCCCATCTGCCGCGCGATCAGAAACTGATAAAGATGGATCTTGTTGGTTCCCATATTATAGAGGATCTCTTCCGGTGTGGTGTTGAGCTTGTATTCCTGGGCCGCCTGGTAGAGACAATCCCGCACCCCCGTGTCATCGTAGACCGTCGTCCCCGACAGGTCGAACATCACCATGCTGATTTTTCCCATTCTTCACTTCCTCCTGATATATTTTAATAAGGCCGGTGATCAAAACCGTCAGGGGATCACGGCGACGCGGATCGCCTTTCCTGAACGGGCAAGATTCATTGCCTGATTAATCTCATCCAAGGGGAACCGGTCGGTCACCAGTTTTTCAAATGGGAACATCTCCTTTGTTTGTGACAGAAAATCGATTCCCCGCTGGAGGTGCCTCGTATCGTAGTTGTGAACGCCCCGGACCGTCAGGCAGCGAAACACGATGTCTGAAAAATCAAGCGTGACGTTTGCTCCGGGAAAGGTGCTGCCGTGTTCGATATATCGCCCGCCCATTCGCAGGCATTTCAAACCGGCCGGAACGACGGCCGGGACGCCGGCAACCTCCATGGCCGCATCAACGCCGAAGCCATCGGTCATGGCGCAGATCGCCTTGACCAGATCATCGTCATTCATGTCGCCCGTGTTGATGGTATCCGTTGCACCAAAGTCCTTGATTGCTGCAAGGCGATGCTCGAGAATGTCGGTTACGATGATTCTGTGGCATCCATGATGCTTTGCCAGGGCCGCCGAATAAAACCCCAGGGCGCCGGCGCCCTGGATCAGGACATTTTCAAAAGGTTTCAGATCGGCAGCCTCCCATCCGGCGACCACCGTCGCCAGGGCGCAGTTGGCGGGCGCCGCCTCCTCGTCGGTCAGCCCGTCGGGCACCTTGATGACGCATGTGCCCGGCGTGATGTAGCAATACTCGGCAAAACCCCCCACAAAATGGGGATAGACATCGCAACTGTCGTGGCCGTATTTTTTCAGGTGCAGACACTTCATCATCAGACCTTTTTCGCGGCAATAATAGCACTTGCCGCAGTTGTCCATGATGGTCCAGGTGATTCTGTCCCCCACCTTCAGTTTTCGATTTCCCGAATCAAGGGCATGGTCATCGCCAAGCTCCACGATTTCCCCCACAATCTCATGGCCGAGAATCATGGGGACCGGGGCTTTCTTCCTGCCAAGCCAGGCAAGAACATCGGAACCGCAGATGGTGCAACAGGTTACCCTTACCAGGATACAACCCTTCCGCACCTCGGGCAGCGGATACTCGCGAATTTCCAACGCTGCATTTGTCCTGACCATGACGGCCGCTCTACCCGTTCTTGTCATCATTTCTCCCGTTCCTGCGCTGAAGTTACCCTTCCCTGTTCCCCCGGGGGAGAGCTTGTTACATCCTCCTTCGTGATGGGCGGCGTCACGAGTGTTTCACAAACCTTCCTCCGGAGCTCCGGTAGTCCCGGACCGCCCGCGCAACCGGTCATTCCGCCGGTTCCCGCTTTTTCACCTCGATCCCGGCGATCTTTTCCATGGGCTGTATGACCGCCGCAAGGTGCTGCCTGCCGTGGCCGAGACCGCGCGCCTCCTGGTAAATCTGTTGGGCCACCACAGGCAGCAGCAAACGCACGCCTGACTCCCTCGCCGTCCGGATCGCGCATTCAAGGTCCTTGATCATCCCTTCCACGGTATAAACGGCGTTGAAATCGCGCGGCAGAATGGCCTCGGGTACGGATCGGTCAAGCGCCCGGCTCTGCCCCGAACTCACCGTTAAGACCTCGAAAAGCTTTTGCGGATCGATCCCGAGCTTCGCCCCCAGAACCATGGCCTCCGCCACCAGAACATGCCCGGCCCCGGTGAGTATCTGGTTGCAGATCTTGGTCGAACAGCCGGCGCCCGTCGGCCCCATATGAAAGATGTTCTTTCCAAAGACCTCCAGGACCGGCCGGGCTTTTTCCAAGGCCACCGGATCGGCCCCCACCATGACAGCGAGTGTACCGGTCTCCGCGCCGCGTGGCCCGCCGCTGATCGGTGCATCGATGAAGTGAACCCCCCTTGCGCTGACCGCGTCGCCGATCTTCCGGCTGGTCATGGGATAGATCGTACTGGTATCGATGAAGATCTGCCCGGCGCTCGCGCCCTCCAGCGCCCCCCCCTGTCCGAGGTAGATCTCCTCCACCTGTTCCGGCGTCAGCACGCAGGTGACCAGAATTTCAACCGACTGCGCCGCTTCCGCGGGTGTCGAGGCAGGAACGGCCCCGAATGCCACGAGCCGCTCCACGGGGGCTCGGCTGCGGTTGTGTGCAACCACCGTGTGCCCCGCCTTGATAAGATTATGGGCCATGGGAAAACCCATACGCCCCAAACCGATAAAGCCAACGCGCATGTCGAATTTCCTCCTAACTGCTTCATCGGCGCCGCCTTCACCGATTCTCGGCAGAGCCTTGACCGCCGGCAACCCCTGATTTCTCCGTCAACCGCGCGGCACCGAGTAGAAGAATGCAGGATACCCGCTTGGCGTTACTTTAGAAAAGGTTTCGGCGATATGTCAAACTGATAATAATTATAATTCTATAAGTAATCCTTATATCGATTAGCCCGTTCGGGCGCCTCGATCGATCCGGTTTATCGCCGATGCCCGGGGACGACCGCCCATCCGGTTAGCCCTTATATTGTTTTTAACAATGTCTATATCAATATTTTCTACTTGACACTAATTCTATCACTCCAGTAGGCTCGATTCTACGAGGCTTCCGTTCAATGAACGTGAAGCGTCAATCGTTTTTTCAGTGTGTTTTCCGCGCACGCCGGAGCAGAAACGGAGCTGAGCCGGCGGGTGACAACCCAGAGAGGATCCGGTTCCAGCGGGCAGGAGATGGTCATCCAGTAAAAAAAGTCGGGAAATGCCCGGCTCTGGAAACTGGCGGTCCATGAAGGCAGCGGCCGTCCAAAGGCCATGATTCCGGAATCAGACTTTCTGTGAGGCGCCAAGTTCAAGTTTTGGAGGAGAAAGTATAACAATTTTTCTAACCCCAACCAGGAACGAGGAGGAGAAGCCATGAAAAAAGTAGTCGGATTGATCGTGATAGCGGTTTTGCTGGGGGGATTCTGCCTCGCCGATTTGGCGCAGGCAGCGCCGGCACAGCAGTTCAAGTGGAAGCTGCAGGGCGCCAACCCTGTGGGGACCCCGCACGATGACCTGCTGAAAAGATGGGCATCCAACATCGACAAGATGTCGGGAGGACGGCTGAAGATCGAAATTCTTCCAGCCGGCGCGATCATCAACCCTTTTGAGATACTGGACGGCGTCAACAAGGGGGTCGTCGATGCCGGGCAGTGGTGGACCCATTACGCCACCGGTAAGCATCCGGCCGGCGGTCTGTTCAGCGCCCC
>JBFMBA010000150.1:0-5349 GCA_040755475.1 Thermodesulfobacteriota bacterium | reverse complement strand
GTCTCCAGCCTCATCAGGGCATCGCGGGGGGAGTTGGAATGGATCGAGGTGAGGGACCCGTCGTGACCCGTGTTCATGGCCTGCAGCATGTCCAACACCTCCGCTCCGCGAACCTCACCCACGATGATCCGGTCCGGACGCATCCGGAGACTGTTCTTGAGCAGATCACGCTGCGTAACCTCTCCCTTTCCCTCGATGTTGGGAGGGCGTGTTTCCAGCCGGACGACGTGTTCCTGCTTGAGCTGCAGTTCCGCCGAATCCTCTATGGTGACGATCCGCTCGTTGCTGGCGATGAAGCGGGACAGCACGTTGAGCATGGTGGTCTTTCCGGTTCCGGTGCCGCCGGAAATGAGCACGTTCAAACGGGCCTTTACGATTCCCTTCATGAGTTCCGCGATCTCGGGCGTCAGGGATTTCAAGGCAAGCAGGTCTTCCATTTCCAGCGGATCGACGGCGAAACGTCGGATGGAGAGAATGGAGCCGTCAATCGCCAGGGGGGGAATGATGGCGTTGACACGGGAACCGTCGGGCAGCCGGGCGTCGACCATGGGGGTGGACTCGTCGATCCTCCGGCCCACCCCGGAAGCGATCTTGTCGATAATCCGGCGCAGATGGGCTTCATCCCTGAATGACGCTGCAGTCGATTCGAGCTTTCCAAACCGCTCGACGTAGATATGTCGATGGGTGTTGACCAGAACATCGGCCACGGAAGGATCCTGCATGAAAGGCTCCAGTGGACCCAGACCCATAACCTCGTCCAGGATCTCCCGGAACAGTTGTTCCCGCTCCGCCGTGTTCAGCGGGACGCCGGCGTGGTTCTCTTCGAGAATTCTCTCCACCAGCTTCCTGATTTCCTGCCGCAGGACGGTTTTGTCCATGGAACCGATGATCGTCAGATCCATCAGTTCCAGCAGTCGGTCATGGATGGTGGTTTTCAAATCGTCATCTTCCTTCGAGAGGGCGAACCTGCCTGTTTTTACCGGGAAGGGAACGGGCTGCCGGTCTCCCTCGACTGCGGCCGCCGCCAGGGATTTAGCCCTGATGGGCACCGTGTCATCGACTCGGTTCATGGCGGTGGTCATGCGGGATCGCAAATCGATCATGGCCTCTTCCTCCCCTCCTTCATCCCTTCCTCGGTTCTAGAAACCCCGACGCCAGGGCTTTGATGTTCTTGGTCACTTCCGCACCCGGAGCGATCACCTCCAGGATTTTTCCCTGGTTGATTGCCGACATGGTGTTCGGGTAATCATTGTCGATCAAGCCGGATATCTTTCGGTTCAAGGCCGCTTCCACATCCTTCAGGGCAATCAATGAATTCTTGTGGAATCGGTTTATGACGATCTTGATCTGTGCCTGCCTGGGATAGCCGAGCGTGTCAAAGGTTCTCAGGATCCTTTTCACGTTGGTCAGGCAGGGAAGGCTCAGGATGGCGATCACGCACAGGTAGTCGGTCATTTCCATGATCTTCAGGGAAAGGTCATCCAGCGACTGCCCGCCGTCGATCACGATAAAATCGAAGATGGGTTTCATCACACCCAGGATTCTCTCTATCAGTTCCGGGGTGGACACCTCCATCCCCTCCAGACCGATGGGGGCGGGGAGCACGTACACCCCGCTTGAGTGCCGGGAAAGGGTGGAAATCAGATAATGGGCGTCGAGGCGGGATACATTCCGGGCTATTTTCCCCCAGCCGAATTCCGGTTTCAGGTTCAGAAAAATGGGCACTTCTCCCAGCAGAAAATTCATATCCACCAGGGCGACGGAGGCGGGGGTGGGGGAGTGTTTTACCAGATTCGCGGCGAGATTGACGGCGATCGTGGTGGTCCCGACTCCTCCCTTGCTCCCCATGAGATAGATCATTTTTCCCTTCTTGACCGCACCGGCCTCTGCCGTATCCTTCTGCTGTAATTTCTTCAGCAATTTCCCAATGGCTGCCGTCACGTCTTCCCTGCTGACGGGCTGGGGGATGAATTCCCGGATGCCGGCCCGCAGGGCCCGTATCAGAAATTCGGGCTCCATGCGCGTCGAGGTCAGAAAGATATCATGGACCAGGCCCGAAGCCTGAATCGCGTGGACCAGGTCGAAATCCCCTTCGAGATCCTCTCCGATTTCCAGGATGAGCAGATCATAAGCCCGGCCCGGAGCGAACTCCTGAAGGGCGAGTTCGCCGAAAGCGGACAGGACGTCAGAAAAACACTCCCGTACCTTTCGATTTTCAATGCGCAAACCGATGCTCATCGGCTTGTTCATGACATCTGCGCTCCTCATCTCACCAGAACCGGTATTTTCGCCAGAATGCCGAAATTCTCCCCTCCGGTTTTGCCGACCCGGCTATGGGGGGCGCAGTCCGGAAGAAAGTAAATGGTTTTTTGCGTATACCCCCCGTTGGCCGCGGTCGCGAGCTGACCGTTTGTCTTCCGCAGATTGAAGTGCTGGACGAAGCTGTTCCAGCAGGCCTCGCCGGGGGGCGAGCAGGACCAGTTTTCCATTTGAACGGGCACATCCTTAAAGTGTGGATCATTACTGGAGGAGGAAATGTAGAGAACATTTACCTCAACGGCACCGATGACGGGGTTGACACAGCCTCCCTGAGGTTTGGTTGTACAGTCGATCACGGGCAGGGTGACCTGCCATCTGCTCACCGGTAACCTCCCTCCCGGTGCCCAGCAATTCCTGAGGCCATTGAAGTTGCTCGTTTGCGTCCCGTTGGTCATCCCCATCGGCTGGCCCAGATAGATGGGGGTATTGTTGCCGGTCCCGCAGATCAGAGGGTCCACCGACGATGCGCTGGCCGTGCTGCAGTATTCCTGGGTAAAATTGGTCCATCCTCCCGTTTGCTCATTGTCATTCATCATGCGCCCCACCGTACATTCATACCGGTCGTTGACCAGAAGGCTCTGCTTGCAGATCGCAAAAGGTTGATCGACTGCATTGGGCTCCAGCGCTCCGGCGAATCCTATGTAGGCAACCGATTCCGCCGACATCCCGAAGTTCCGGAAGCCGAAAATACGGGCCAAGAAAGACGCGGCCGGTGTCGCCTCCCTTCTGGTTCGCACCCGAACGGCATTGATGAAATCCATGTTGGCGTCCAGCCCCGCGGCCGTGACATTCCAGAGATCGACAGGGGCCAGCGAGGAGCTGGGCGTGAACGTGCCGGCGGCAAAGCTCCAATGTCCCCTTTCCACATCCCCTCCGTTGCCCCCCGTCCAGTTCACCTCAACGGCGAGTTGGTCGCTCCGGTTGGCCACGGAGGCATCGTAGGCCACCCGGTTCGCATCGGCATTGACGGCCGTCCCGTCATCCAGATACAGCGACCGGGCTCCGGCAAGGGCTCCCGCGTCGGCGGCGTTTTTCAGCTCGCTCCGTACAACAAACAGATGTCCGATATCGATCGTCAGGGCTGCAATCCCTATCAGGGAAAACAGGGCAATCGTGAGCAGAATCATTATGACGCCCCTGCTGTTTCCAAGCGCCCCGCAGCCGCCCCGTTTGTTCCGCATGGCCTCTTCGCCGGATTCTATTCGCATCGCATGACTGACTCGCCGCTCAAGGTCAGCGGTCCGGTGATCGACGTGACGAGATTGGGTAACAGGAAGAAAGAATAGGCGTATGCAACCCTTACCCTGAGAGGGAACGCGGTTCCGGTACAAATGCCTTCCGGTATGGTAATGGCAGGCTGGGCGGGAGGAATCAGGTTGTTGCCCTGATTCAGATAGGCGTTCACCACCCCCTGGATTTCGGCCGCCGTATAGGGCTGGTAACAGCCGGTAGTTACGTTTGCCCGGTACACGATGCCGGCCCTGGCCCCTTCTCGGCTCGCATTGGTGATCAGCACTTTGTCATACAGGATGAATCCCATCTCCATCACCCCGAAAAGGACGACAAGCAGCAGGGGTAGAATGATGGCCAGCTCCACCATGGCTGCCCCTTTTTCTCCTTTCGTGACGCCGCGGCCCATGCCTCGCCCCTCAATCAAGTGCCTGTCTGTTTCTGTCGGGCAATAGGGAAGCCCATTATCGGATTCCCCCGACGTTCAGCTGATACACCTGCGCCGGAGGTTCCTTTTCAAAGCCCGTATGGTATTTTTCCTTTGCTGCCTGCGCCGCCCTGCCGTCCATCCCCTCGGCGGTCTCGACCCTGCCTCCCGCCTGAGGATCGGCAATCTGGTTGTATTTCTGCAGCTTGAAAGACGTGCCGTAATCCGCTCCCAGTCGGCTTGGCGCGCAGGAAGCGATTCCCGCAATCAAAAGGCAGCAAAGAGGAATTTCAATCCAGAATTTCATGTTCAGTCCTTCCGTCTACCTGGGCATGGCATGTCCGAACTCACCCTCCAGCTTCATCCCCTTGAGGATATCCGATGATGGAGACGGGACGGCGGCACGGTCGTCCCTTGGGTGACCTTCCATCGCCCCCAGCAGGTAGAACTCAAAGTCGTTCGGTTCGATGTACCGATCCGTGGGCAGGGTTTGCCTGGCGGGATTCATGGGTTTTACCAGACGGGGGGTCACGATGATGATCAGCTCGGTTTCGTTCTTCAGAAAGGACGTGCTTCGAAACAGAGCACCCAGCACGGGGATGTCGCCCAGGAGAGGAAATTTGGAAACCACTTCGCGAATATTGTCCTTCAGCAGACCGGCGATGGCGAAGCTCTGCCCGTCCCCCAGTTCCACCGTGGTGGAAACCCTGCGGGTGGTGAGCGCCGGTATCACATATCCGCCAATCTGGATGGCATTGCTGAAATCGAGATCGGACACCTCGGGAGCCACCTGCATGCTGATTTTTTTGCTGCTCAACACAACGGGGCTGAAGTTCAGCCCCACGCCGAAGGCCTTGTACTGCACCGTGGTCGTGCCGCCCTCCTGGGGAACCGGGACCGGGAACTCGCCGCCCGCAAGGAAATTCGCCGTTTTCCCGCTCAGGGTGATCAGGGTGGGTTCGGCCATGATCTTCAGCAACCCCTCGTCCTTGAGCGCATCGATGAAGGTCGTCCAGGTCGCCCCCGCCCCGGTAAAGCGAAACAGCGCGCCCACCTTGTCGGATACGACCAACGGGTTTGCCGGCCATCCTTGGCTCGGAAGCCGGGTGAGATTCCCGAGCAGGGATATCCCCAGATTCATCCCGCTTTCCATGAGATAACTGAAGTTGACGCCCAGCCTTCGAAGCAGCGATCTTGACATTTCCGCCACCCTCACCTCCAGCATCACCTGGTGCATGCCGCCCACTTCGAGCAGGTTGATCACCCGCTTGGGGTAATGAGACTCGGACAACGCCAGGACCTGAGAGAGGTTGGTAGCGCTCGATACGACGCCGGAGAGCGTGATCGATTCGCCCGTTGGCGTGACCCGGATC
>JBFMBA010000149.1:0-2581 GCA_040755475.1 Thermodesulfobacteriota bacterium | reverse complement strand
ACGGGAAGCGATGGGAGGATTCCAACTACGGCGATTCGGTCATGGTCTATGCCCCCGGGTTCGCCGGCATGCCGGTGGGTTACAGGGGTGAGCCCGGGATCTATGCCGGCACATCCATATCGGCCGCCTACACGGCCCATCTGATCGCCGGGGCCCTGACCCGAAATCCGGACATTTCCGTCAGCGAAATCCTCCATCTCCTGGCCGCAGCACAAAGCAAATGACTTTGCCCTGGCGTTGCAGAAATGGGGTAGCTTCGTAGGATGGGTGGAGCGCAGCGAAAGCCATCAGCTTGAGCGACCGGGGGGAATGGCATCGAGCTTGTTCCCCGTTGGGAGTTCATTTTTCTATCGGGCATCCGATGGCCTTGCAGGCGGACATGGAGCCCAGACTGTCCTCCACAAGGTCGAAACCGTTCTGCTTCAGAATGGATGCCGCGATGATCGCCCTCTGGCCGCTCCCGCAGAAGGTGGTGATCGGACGCTCTCCGGGGATTTGATCCAGTTTCTGAGGGAGTTCCCCGACATAGTGGTGGACGGCGTTCGGAAGGCGGCCCTGTTTGAACTCATCGATGCTCCGGACATCCAGGAGGGTGAAGGGCTCGCCCGATTGAATGCGATTCACGAGTTCCCCGGCGTGCACTGCGGGGATGCGGTCGTATTTGCGGCCGCTCACCTGCCATGCATGGAGACCCTGTTGCAGATAGCCTGAAATCCTGTCGTACCCGATTCGGACAAGGAAAACGACCGCCCGTTCCACTTCATCATACCCGCTCGTGATCAGCCCGATGTCTCTGTCATAGGGGAGGAAGTATCCGGCAAAGCCCGGGATCATCTCCAGGGGTATGGCAAGACTCCCGGGGATGAACGACCCGGCGATCGCCTCGGCGCTCCTGGTATCCAGAACCAGCATCCCCTTTCCCATCGCCTTCTCGAACTCCGACGGGCTCATGGGAGGCGGTTTCGGGATCTCCATGAGCGGGGGGGCCCCCTCCCGATTCAGCTTTTCCATCATCTCGAAGTAAGGAGGTTTGTAATGGTGCTCCTGCACCTTGTACTGAATGAACTCCTTTCGATCCGTCCGCTGAAGCAGGGGGTTGTGTCTGCGTTCATAGCCGAGGGTGGAGAATTCCCGGTCCGCCATGCCCGCCCCGCAGACCGAGCCCGCCCCGTGCGCGGGGTTCAGGATGACGTGGTCCCCCAGCGGCAGAAGCTTCTTGAAGATGCTGTCGTAGAGCAGCCCCGCCACCTCTTCCTTGCGGTCGGGGAAGAAGTCCGTCCTGCCCACGTCTCCGACAAACAGGGCGTCCCCCGTGAATACGGAGACCGGCTCTTCGCCGAAGGCCCTGTCGACCAGTGCGACGGAGATGCTGTCATAGGTGTGGCCCGGGGTCTCCAGGACCCTGATCTCCACATCCCCCAGTTCGAATCGGTCCCCTTCGGAAACCGGGTTCCCGTACTCGAACTCCGTGGCGCCGCTGTGGTAAATCCGCGCGCCGGTGCGGCGCGCCAGGTCCAGGGACCCGATCACATAGTCTTCGTTCCTGTGGGTCTCGAAGATATGGGTGATCGCCGCCCCCCGCTCGTGGGCCATATCCACATAAATCCGGCTGTCCCGGCGCGGGTCGATGACGGCGGCCTTTCCACCGTGCCCGATGAGATACGACAGGTGCGAGAGTCCTTCCGAACGAACGGTCTCGAGGAACATCTTTCCCATTTTTCCCTCCCCGCCTTCTCCTCACCCTCTCGGAGAGGCTTCGCTTTTCTTGTGAGAACTACGCGCTTCCCTCCAGGGGTCTGGGCAAGAGGAGCATGGCGGCCGATATGGCGCCGGCCCAAAGCCAGGGCGAGGTGCGGGTGATCTCCGGGAGCGTCCGCTTCCCCATGCCTCCTTTTTGGATGATCGGTTTGAGATAGGGGTAGAGCTTGACAAAGGCCATTGCCCCGCCGAACATCCCGATTGCGCCGGCAGCCGCATCTTTGTGCCCCCGGCCCAGGGCGGCCATGTTCGTGCCCGGGCAATAGCCCAGGATCGCCATACCCGCCCCGAACAAGGCCCCTCCGAGAAGGATGCCCCCGGTGTTCAGCGGCTTGATCTTCGATTCCGCTAGGCCGGATCTTGTCAGAAGCTGCGTCCCGACCGCTCCGACCGCCGTGGCCGTCCCCATGATCTTGAGGACCGACGAGTCTTCGAGACGCAACTGGCCGGTGATGGCGTGGTGTTCGGAGGCCCTGCCTTTGTGCAGGAAAAACCCGAACAACGTGCCGGTGCCCAGCCCCAGCATCATCCTTCCTATCGAATCCCTTTTCATCTCCCCCTCCCGAACAGGACCCTGGAAACCATCGCCCCTGTGGCGAATATGATCGGAGTGAAAATCCAGCTCGAAGCGGAGAGCTGCATGGTCCCGCTGATGCCGTGCCCGCTCGTGCAGCCCTTGGCCATGCGCGCCCCGAACATCATCAGGGCGCCGCCGGCCGCGGCCGCACCGTAGCGCAACGCGCGGGAAGGCCCCACCTCTCGACGCCACGCCTCCGGAACGGCCGGGGGGGTCTCATCGCCCGAAAACCGGGCGCTCAGCATG
>JBFMBA010000148.1:0-8150 GCA_040755475.1 Thermodesulfobacteriota bacterium | reverse complement strand
GACGGGCGCCCACCGGTTCCGGGGACTCGTGGAGGATCCTCAGAATGAGGAGAATCTTCTTCTCGAGATCCTCGATATTGAATATCTGGTGCATCGGCATCGGTAATCCTTTGCCGACGCCTCTAACATGGAGAAAAACGGCTGTCAACTAGAATTTTTTGCAAACGGCGGCAGTCGGCCGGGCCGGTCCGGAGCCCGGGGTGTGAAGGTGGAAACGCGCTGAAGATGTGTCCGGGCGCGGGCCTGATCGGGCCGGTCCGGAGCCGGGGGTGCGAAGGCGAAGATGCGCGGAGCGGGCGCCGGGGCGCCGGGACGGACAGTGGGAAAGGCCTGCGATGCGGGGCGGGAGGGACCGGTGGGCGGGAGTGGCAAAAGGGAAGGGGAGGGCCCGGGAGCGGCGGTCCGCTCCCGGGCCCACCTCGGGTCGGTCAAGGCGACGCAAAGGGCGCTATCGGGCGCGTCGGACGGCGGCGAGGCGCGCCCGGCGCAGTCATCTGCCGGACTTCAGGGGAAACCCCGTCTGCGCCAGGATCTTCCCGAGCGCCTCGCGCTCCGCGGCGCCCAGGGGCAGCAGCGGGGGGCGGGGATCGCCGCCGTACAGGCCGATCATCTCCATGGCGGCTTTCAGCCCCGGGATGCCCCACCGGGCCGTCACCGCGGTGTTGCTGTCCATGAGGGTCATCTGGAGGTCGCGGGCCTCCTTGTGGTTGCCGGCCTCGAAGAGCGTCTGCAGGCGGGCGCACTCGTTCGGGAAGACGTTGGCCAGGGCGAGGGTCCCCCCCGTGGCGCCCAGGACGAGGCTTGTGTAGAGAAAGCTCGCCGACCCCGCGAAGACGGAAAAGGTCGCCGGGGCGTTGCGGATCATGTCGGCGATCTGGACGATGTTGCCGCCGCTGTCCTTGATTCCGATGATGTTCGGATGCTTCGCCAGCTCCACGGCCAGCTTGGCGGAAATGTTGATCCCCGCGTTGCGCGGCATGTTGTAGAGGATGACCGGCAGGGGCGAGACATCGGCCACGTCCCTGTAGAAGCGGGCCAGCACCGGATCGGTCATCTCGCCCTTGTAGTAGTTCGGGGTGACGATCAGGACCGCGTCGGCCCCCGCCGCGGCGGCGACCTCGCCCAGCCGGATCGTTTCGGCCGTGGACTCGGCGCCCGTACCGGCAATGACCGGCTTCCTGCCCTTGGCCTGGGCGCAGACGAACTTTGTGAGCTCCTCTTTTTCCTGGGGCGAGAGCAGGACAAATTCGCCGTTCGATCCCATGACCACCACGCCGGCCAGGTCCGATTCCAGCCAGAACGCCAAATTCTTTTCCAGTTCGTCGTAGGCGATTCTGCCGTCCTTGAAGGGCGTCGCGATGGGCGCATAAATGCCGTGGAGCTTGAACATGATCGATACCTCCTTCTGTCTGTTTATGAAATCCTCCCGCAGCATACCACGTTCCGTGGACAGGGATGAATGCGGAGAGGGGGCAAGGGGGATGCGATCCCCCTCATCACGATTGCGCTTGTGTCGCCGGGAGCTGACCTGCGCACATGCCGCTCGGATCCTACATACGCGTGATGCAGAACAGCTCGTCGTGCCCCAGCAGCTCCGCCCGGGCCGGCTCTCCCGAGGCGATGCGAAGGACCGTAGCCAGCAGGCCGGCGCCCGTCTCGGCGATGGTCGCCCCCTCCAGGATCGGGCCGGTGTTGAAGTCGAGGTTGTAGCCCATCCGGGCGAAGGTGCCGCTGTTGCCCGTGATCTTGATGACCGGCACGCCGGGAAAGCCGGTGGGGGTGCCGCGGCCCGTGGTAAAGACGACCGCCTGGCAGCCCGAGGCGACGAGGCCTGTCACCGCCTCGCCGTCCTGGCCGACGCAGTCCAGAAGGTAGAGGCCCGGATCTTCCGGGTACTGCCCGTAGCCCAGCACCCCGCTGATCGGGCCCGTTCCGGCCTTGTAGATCCCGCCGAGGGCCTTCTCGGCGACCGTCGTGACCCCGCCGTCCTCGTTGCCCGGCGAGATCAGCGCCGAGCGGTGCTTGAGGTTCGCGTCCGCCGTCGCCGCCGCGAGCCGCTTTTCCATGGCGTCGATGGTCGTCAGGATGTCCCGGGCCGCCTGCGGGGTCTTGCCCCGGCCGGCCAGGATCTGCTCCGCGCCGATCAGCTCCGTCACTTCGGTGAAGACAGCCCGGCCGCCGGCTTCGACCACCCTGTCGGTGACCCAGCCCAGCGCCGGGTTGGCGGCGAGGCCCGATGTGGCGTCCGTCCCGCCGCATTTGAGCCCGAGCGCAAGTTCGGACAGGGGGAAGGGTTCCCGGGACAGGCGCGCGGCCTCTTCGGCCATGCGGCCGGCCAGCGCCACGCCTTTTTCGATCGTCTTGAGGGTGTCACCCTCCTCCTGGATCACCAGGGTCGCCACGGGCTTCCCCGCGGAGGCGACGCTCGCTTCGAGCTCGGCGGGCCGGAAACGCTCGCAGCCCAGACCCACGACCAGGACGCCGTAAAAATTGGGATGCCTGCCCAGCCCTTTCAAGCCGCGGGCGGTCAGCTCAAAATCCAGTCCGACCTGGCTGCAGCCCACGGGGTGGCAGAAGGCGATGGCGCCGGGCACCCGTTCGGCGATCCGCCGGGCCACCGTATTGGCGCAGAAGACCGAGGGAATGACGGCGATCGCGTTCCTGACGCCGGGCCGCCCCTGGGGTCTGCCGTATCCGAGAAAAGTCTTCATCATCCGTGTCCGACGCTAAGGTGTTTCGTGCCCGCGCAGGCAATAGACGTTGTGCAGGTGGATCCAGTCTCCCGCTTCGATCGCCGATTGGGCCCTGCCGATCTCCTCGCCGTACTTGATGATCGGCTGGTCGGCGGCGAGGGCCGCCAGGGCGATCTTGTGGCCCGAGGCGATGGCCTGGCGCGCCGAAAGAAGGCTCGTCCCCTCGTCGGAGCGCACCTCGACCGGGTCGCCCTTTTTGACATCGGTCAGAAGAACCGCGCAGTTGTCGCGGGCGTTGATCCTGATCGCCCGGGCCGTGCCGCTTGTCACCGTTCACTCCTTCATGCGACCGGGCAAATCAACACCCGGGCCGCGCCTGTTTTCACCTGCCTTTTCCCGCCGCCGATACCCCCGGCGTCCATCCCGCCGTCCCACCGGAAAACGCCCTGCGCTGGGCCGGACTGAGAAGCGACCGTTCCTCACCGAGGGCCGCCGGAAGCCCCGCGCCGCCTTGGGCCGGGCTGAAAAGCGCCTATCCCTAACCGAGGGCCGCCCGGTTGTCAAGCCCTTTTCAGCCCTTATCACCCTGTCGATCACCCGTGACCGAGCAGGGCCCGGATGTGGGATTCAACGGCCAGCGCCAGGCCTTCCGTGTTGTATCCGCCCTCCAGGATGGATACGATGCGCGAGCCGCAATGGGCGGAAGCGATCGACATCATCAGTCTCGTGAGCGCGGTGAAACCCCCGTCGGTGATCGCGAAATCGCCGAGCGGGTCATCCTTCCGGCTGTCGAAACCGGCGGAGATCATCACCAGGTCGGGTCGAAACCGCTCGGCCGCCGGAACGAGATGCTCGTGGAAAGCGTCGAGAATCGCCTTATCGTCGGTGCCGCGCGGCATGGGGACGTTGATGTTGAAGCCCTTGCCCGCGCCGCTGCCTGTCCTCTCGGCGAAGCCGGTCCCCGGGAAGGCGTACAGGGCGTGCGTCGAGAAAAAGAGCACCGTCGGGTCCGCGTAGAAGGCCCACTCCGTGCCGTCGCCGTGGTGGTAGTCCCAGTCCACGATCAGGATTTTCGCGAGCCCGTGCTTGCGCTGGGCATACCGGGCGGCAACGGCGATGTTGTTGTAGAAGCAGAACCCGTACTCGCCCCGGTCGGCGGCGTGATGCCCCGGCGGCCGGACGGCGCAGAATGCGTTGACCGCCCTGCCGGTGCAAACCGCATCCACGGCGTCCAGGCAGCCCGAGACAGCCAGCCGGCAGATCGATTCATCCCGGGCCTGTCGGCCGACCAGCCTGATGTGGGACTCGGGGTGGATGGCCCTGATGTGCGCGGCAGCCTCCACGGACGGCGCGATCTTCACGACGGCCCCGGCGAGGCCTGTCGCCTCGAGCCGCCGCTCGATGGCCTTGAGCCGCTCCGGCGACTCCGGGTGGTTTCTGCCGAGGAGATGGCGGGTATACCGCTCATCGAGTACCAGTCCCGTGCCGGCGGAACGTTTGCCCGTCCCGGCGGACCGGTCTTTCCCTTCGGAAAAGGGCTTTACGGCCGGAAGGGCCGGCAGGGGCCAGGCGCAGAGGCCCAGCGCCAGCGACGAGGCCGTCGTCAAAAAAGTCCGCCGCGAGCAGCCGTCGGTCGGGCGGCACTCTGACGGTAGGTGATCCATCTTGCCGATTCCGGTCTCTGTATTTTTGTGAACGATGCCCTCCAAACGCCCGCTGCGCGGCCGTCTGTCCGCTCTTTCCGGCCGGTTTCCGCGTGATTTCCGGGTCACGTGCGGGGCCGGCTGCCGCTTCCCCCGACGGACTCCGCGGGATGGTCCGCTCCCAGGGTGAGGGCGCTCACTGCCGCTTGGCCTCCTCCATTCCGCGCTGGAGATACCCTTGATCTATGTCGCCGAGCGGCGTCGGCGCCTCGAAAATCCGCTTCGGAAAGCGCAGACGGTCGAAGGAGAAGCCCTCGCGGAGCTTGAAGCGCATCTTCTCCCGGAGGATCTCCTTTCCGATCTGGAGAAGGTCGCCCGCCGGAACGTCCTGGCCGCAGACCTGCAGCGCCCTGGAAACCACCTCGGGGGTGTAGATCCCCCTGGCGAAAAAGCAGACGACCAGGCTCGAGAGGATCTGCCTCCACTGCTCCTCCTCGATCAGCGACCGCACGAGCGCCTCGGGTTCCGTTTTCGAGGTCGTGGTGAGCGCCTTCTGGTCCGCGCTGTATCCTGCGTTGTCCAGGTGGCTGTGCCTGGCGCCGATCATGGCGCCCAGGTGGGTTCCCGGCCCGGTGTGGTACCCGGCCATTTCATTCCCCCCGAAGGTCAGGGCAAATTCGGCACCCCCGTAGATCGACGAGGCGTGGTCCAGCCCCCGGGCCAGCGCCCGGTAGAAAGGGTTGGGCGGCTCGACGATCATCCGGACCGCCCGGCTGTACGCGCGATAGTCGCCCCAGGCGAAGCGGAGCCCCGCCGTGTCTTTTTCCGTTATGAGCCCCTTTTCCATGGCTTCCGTGGCCCAGGCGAAGATGACGCCCGTGCTCATGGCGTCCAGTCCCCAGATTTCCGCCTGCTCCATGAGCTTGAGCATGCCTTCCGGATCGTCGATGCCCAGCAGGGAGCCGAGGGAATAGATCGGTTCGTAGTCGTAGGAGATCATCGAGGTTTTATAGAAGAAGGCATCCTCCTCGTAGGGTTCCCGCAGCGCCGCAATGTGGATACAGCTCACGGGGCAGTGCGCGCAGGCGAGCCGTCTGCCGAGATAGTTCTTCGCCAGGCTCTCCCCGGAAATCCGGTCGGCCGTGGCGAAGCGGGGCGACAGGAGGTTCTTCGTCGGCAGCGATCCGAGCTCGTTGAGCGGCAGCACGTTCCCCGCCGTGCCCAGGTCGTGGTATTTCTTCATGACCGAGGAGGTGACGGCCGTCTGGTAGATCTCGTCGTAGAGCTTCTGGTAGGCCTTGCGGTCCGCCGTGGGCAGGGACCGCTTCCCGGAAACGACGACGGCCTTGAGCTTCTTGCTTCCGAACACCGCCCCGAGGCCGAGCCGCCCGAAATGGCGGTAGGTTTCCGCCGTGACGCAGGCATAGGATACCCGGTTCTCCCCGGCCCCGCCGATCCGCATGATGGTGCGAACGCCGGCGCCCGGTTCGTTCTCCCGGATGATCCGGCCGACGGTGAAGCTGTTTCCCATGCCCCAGAGCGAGGAGGCGTCCCGGAAGTAGACCCGGTTGCCGTGTATCGCGAGGTAAATGGGGGTTTCGCTCGCCCCCGTGATGACGATGGCGCCGTAGCCCGCCAGGCGGATTGCCGCGGCGCTGCGCCCCCCGCAATGGCTCTCGCCGAGATTTCCCGTGTGCGGCGATTTGAACATCGCCACGGTTTTCGATCCCAGGGGGAACATGGCGGTCAGCGGACCGACGGCAAAGACGATGGGGTTGTCCGGGCCAAGCGGATCGCTGCCCCGGGGACATTCCTCCACCAGCAGGCGGATGGCGGCGCCGGTCCCGCCGATCCGGTCTTCGAAGAGATCGGGACGCTTCTCGATCCGGAAGCTTTTTTTCGTCAGGTTGATGTACAGGACGTTGGTCAGGGGATCATCTTTCAGCATGGTCGGCCCCCTTTCTTCCGAGCTGCAGCAGCCCGTGCGGGCAGTAGGTCCCGCAATACCCGCAGTGGTTGCAGATCATCGGCTTGTTGTCCCAGTCGTCCCAGTAGATGGCCCCGATCATGCAGGCTTTCCGGCAGTGATCGCAGCCCATGCACCGGTCCATGTCCAGCCTCACGCCGCCCCCCGGCAGCGGCATCAACGCTCCGTGGGGACAGGCCTTTGCGCAGGGCGGGTCGTCGCAGGCCCGGCAGACGACCACGATGAATCCCCGCTCCATGCCGCCGGCGGACCGCACGCCGATGCAGGTCTTGGCCAGCCCCGCCTCGCCGTGCCGGCGGGCGCAGGCGAACATGCAGCTCTGGCAGCCGACACACCGCTCGGTATCGCCCACCACCAGTTTCTTCGCTTTCTGTGCCATTCCTCTTACCTCGTTGACATGTATATGACGCGGGTCCTTGGACGACCCGTACAGTTCCTATAGCACAGAAGTGGTGAGCATGGATATGGTAATCGGGAATGAATCAAGAATACGTAAGGTTACAGCGCAGGGGGCTTCGGTGTCACTCACGGGTGCCGGGGTCGGTGCGCCCCGACCGAAATCGCCGCCTGCCGGGAGAAGGTGTACAACTACGCCCCGACAAGGGGGACTTTCGGCAACAGGGGACTGGTTCTTCAGCGTGGACGCACTCCGGCCCTGCGCGGGGGTCCCCTTACGCCGGCAGCATGTCCCGCAGCTCCTGGAGGCTGCCCACGCCGATGTCGGTCAGCTCGGGCCATGGGAAAGAGCGGTTCCGGTCCACGTGAACCGTTGCGGTCCCGGCGTTACTCCCGGTCTGCAGGTCGAAGAGGTAGTCGCCCACCATGACCAGTTCGGCGGGCGTTGCGTCCCAGAGTGCGCAGAGGTGGAAGATCCCCCCGGGATCGGGTTTGGGCCGCGTGTCGTCCCGGCCGAGGATGCATTCCCTTGAAAAGAAGCGGCCGATCCCGAGGCGGTCCACGGTCTGCTGCGCCACCTCCCGCGTGTTTCGGGTCAGGATCCCGAATCGCGCCCCGCGGCCGCGGAGGGCTTCCATGAGCGGCAGCATCCCCGGCGCCGGCTGAATCCGCTCCAGCAGCTGGATTTCGATGTCGTTGAGCTTGTCCCGGAGCGACTTGCCCTCCGCGTCACCGAGGGCGGCCAGGTGGCCGAGGATGTCGGTCCCCTCGGGCACCCCCAGGATCCGGCGGATGACAGTGAAATCGTGGACGGGCAGCGTGAGGGTGCCGTCGAGGTCGAAGACCCAGTGCTTCCGCGCCAGGATCGCTTCCCGGCCGTTGCCGCCCGCCGGGCCGGTCGAAGGGGTCATGTCACTCTCCGAGGTCTCCGGCCGGCGCATCACACCTCGGCTTCCCTGCTTTCCTCGCGCACGACCGACGGCCATGCCTGCCAGGCCGACGTGGCCAGAATGACCCCGGTCACGATCAGGAAGAACAGCGAGATCGGCCGCGTGAAGAAGATGCTGAAGTCACCCTGGGAGACCGACAGGGCCTCGCGCAGGCTCCGCTCCATGAGCGGGCCGAGGATCAGCGTGAGGATCGCCGGCGCCAGGGGGAAGTCGAGCTTCTTGAAGAGGTACCCCAGCACCCCGCAGGCAATCATCATGCCCACGTCGAACATGCTGTTGTTGAGGCTGTAGGCCCCGATGATGCAGAAGACCAGGATGAACACGACCAGGATGTTGTAGGGGATTTTGAGCAGCTTGGCCCACCAGCCCACGAGCGGCAGGTTGAGGACCAGCAGGATCAGGTTGCCGATGTAGAGGCTGGCGATAACGGCCCAGACGAATCCGGCGTGCTGGGTGAACAGGAGCGGCCCGGGCATCAGCC
>JBFMBA010000147.1:0-4241 GCA_040755475.1 Thermodesulfobacteriota bacterium | reverse complement strand
AGAGCATGGGGGAGCTCAACGGCGTCATGGAGGAGACCCTCAGCGGGCAGAAGGCGGTCAAGGCTTTCGGACGCGGCGAGGCGGCGCTGGCGGCCTTCCGGAGGCACAACGGGCAGGTGTTTCAGGCGGCCCTCCGGGCCAACAGCTTCGCCTTCCTGCTCATGCCGCTGACGGGGGTCCTGGGCAACTTCTTCGTCATCGTCCTGGCGGGACTGGGCGGCTGGCTGGCCCTGCAGGGGCTGGTCAGCGTCGGGACCATCGCCACCTTCATCAACTACGGGCAGAACTTCACCGGCCCCCTCCGCCAGCTGGCGAACCTCTACAACGCCGTCCAGGCGGCGCTTGCCGGCGCCGAACGGGTGTTCGATCTGATCGATGTCCCGGCCGAATCGGACGGCGCCCCCGGCGCCGTCCCACCGGAGACGGTGCGCGGGGAGGTGCGGTTCGAGCGGGTCAGCTTCGGCTATCTGCCGCAGACACCGGTTATCCGTGAGATGAGCTTCACCGCCCGGGCGGGCGAAACGCTGGCTCTGGTCGGACCGACCGGCGCGGGCAAGACGACGCTCCTCAATCTCCTGACCCGCTTCTACGAGGTCGACGGCGGACGCATCACGGTCGACGGGAGGGATATCCGCGGCATCCCGAAGGCGGACCTGCGCCGGTCGCTGGGGCTGGTACTCCAGGACACCTTTCTGTTCTCCGGCACCGTCATGGAGAACATCCGCTACGGACGCCTGGACGCCACGGACGAGCAATGTATCAACGCCGCCAGGACCGCCGGCGCCGACCCCTTCATCCGGCAGCTCGCGAAGGGCTATCAGACAAACCTCTCGGAGCGGGCGGGCAACCTCAGCCAGGGTCAGAGGCAGCTGTTGTCCATCGCCCGCGCGATTCTCGCCGACCCGCCGATCCTGGTCCTCGACGAGGCCACCAGCAGCGTCGACACACGGACCGAAAGCCGGATCCACAAGGCGCTGCTGCAGCTGACGTCGGGCAGGACCTGTCTGGTGATCGCCCACCGCCTCAGCACGATCCGCGAGGCCGGCCAGGTCCTGGTGATCGACAACGGCCGGATCGTCGAGGCGGGGACACACCGGGAGCTGATCGCCAACCGCGGCCTCTACCACCGCCTCCACACCAGCCAGTTCAAGGGGCTGCCGATCTGAACCCGCGCCCGGACGCGACCCCCTTTCATCGATGTCTCCTCTTTTTCATTGCATCATGCCCGGATGCGATCATCCCGTGCATACGGAGGGTCATGATAGAAATGATTGTTATTGATTACCGATTGTACTGTGGCGTCTACAGAACTATCCGCATATTCCCGGCAGGAAGAATAAGGTGTCTCCCCTGCATCAGATCAGCAACGCCGCGACGAAGACACCCACCATCGTGAACGCAACGGCCATTTTGACGGTGATCGCGATCAACATTCCGAACCATGTCGCCGCACCGATTTTGCCCGCGCGTAACATGTCCTTGTGAGCGATCCACTCACCGATTGCAGCGCCCACCAGCGGCATGAACACAAGCCCCCAGAAACCCGTTAGCAGGCCCACCATGGTGCCAGCGACGGCGCCGATCATACCCTGCCTGCTCGCGCCCGCTCGTCTTGCAGACAGGGTCGCGGCAACGTAGTCGACGACGATGGCCAGGACTGTCAAGATCCCCATCGCAATGACCGTAAATACACTGATGAGTTGAAAACCGTTGATCCATGCAGCGAGCAGCATTCCGGCAAAGATCAGCGGAACACCGGGCAATGCGGGCAGCACAGCGCCAGCGACTCCTATCATGATCAGCAAAACGGCAATGATCCAGAGCGCGGTATTCATATCATCTTGCGGTGAACCTTTTTATGCGAACCTCCCGAAGACAATCGGGATTGCGTTGAAGCGGCTGTTCCGCAGCGGAGTGCCCTGATTGTGGTGAAGCGAAGTGTCTACCTGCCCCAGGGCGCGATCGCTTCCTTGAGCTTTTCGTACCCCTCGATGTAGCGGGGTCGCCTGCCGCCGTATATCCTGTCGAAGGTCTCCAACTGCGCGTCCAGCCAGCGGGCAAGCTCCTGATGGCCGGGATTTGCCGCCTTGTACGCCTCGTTGATCAGGACAAAGTGTATCCTGGGGTCGTAGGGCTGCTTCTCGCCCCCTGCCTTCTCATCCCCGGACAGCAGGCGCAGCAGCATCACATCGGCGGAGCCCAGCGTCTGCTCGAAGATCGGCTCCCCCTCCATGCGGTGCATGACGCTCATCATGTCCTTGCCGTTGGTCATGGTGAAGCCCATGTCGCGCCATACCCTCTTCATATCGAAGCCGGCCCCGACGTGGTCCAGCACCCTCTGCCCCCAGCCGCGCAGCACATCGGGTGCGTCGGCCATCAGATCGGTCAGGCGGTCGCCGTCCAGGTCCGTCGAATAGACGACGGTCTTGCGCTGCTGGTACATATCGTGGAGGAGAATCCCGAAATTCGTGTCCGATATGTGCTCGTTGATCTCGCCGCCCCAGTTTTCCATGCCGGCCTTGAAGTCCGGGGGCAGGAGCGCGACGATGGCATCGATTCTTGCCCTGTGCTCGGCGTAGGCGTCCACGGCATAGCGGCGGTTGAGCTCGAACTTCGTCCCCTGCATCATCCAGCGCAGTATGCCGGCGTTGATCGCATCCTCCTGCGCCTGGGTCGGCTTGGTGGCCACACGTCCGACATGACCGGTCTCGTGGACCAGTTTCAGGAACAGGCGGACGGCATAGGCCATCCTGATCCCGGGGGTGTTCATCTCGGAGTGGATGTTGCCCGTGGCCGGATCGACCTGGAATTTCCTGCCGTCCTGCGAATAGGGCAGGCCCGGCATGAATCGTACGTTGGTGATCGTGCCGTAGGGGCGGACGTTGCAGTAGACCCCGGCCGCCGTGCGCAGCGGTGCGTTGCCCGACTTGCCGTAAACGACGACCTTCCTGCCGTTTTCGTTGACCATGAAATCGCCCGCGGTGGACCACTTGATCGCGGTGTATGGTAGTTTGCCGAACCATTCGATGGATTTCAGCCTGGTGTCGTGCCGGAACTGGGCCATCATGGGCACGCCGAGGAACGGCAATCCCAGCACGTCAAGGGCCATCAGCGTGCCGTTCAGGGCAAACATGTCCGTGAAGGCGTGTGCAACGGGCTTCACATCTCCGTGCCGGCTGCCACCCTCCCAGATGATGGCGTCGGACATGCCCCGGGGCTTGATCTCGGATCGCTTGTAGATGCTGTCGAGCAGCCGAAACAGATCACCGCTCTGTTCTTCCCGCGCAATCTTCAGCAGGTCGAGTTGTTCCGTCATGGAGCTTCCTCTCATTTCACGTGATCAATAGCCGGGCGTCACGATACCGGGCAGAGCTCTATCCTGTCAAGGGAATTTGACGATTCCATCAGGCAGCCTCCGCCGCCAGCCAGAGGAAGAAAGCATTGACAACCCGTAACGGCCGGACTTATAGTTTGGCCGATTTATCCGTCGGCCGGGAGAACACTCTCGGAGTTCGACAGTTCAGAAAAGGAGAAAGCCATGACCCGATTCATCGATCTGAGCGCGACAATCATGCCCCGCACCGGCGGCAGCCCAAGTCCAAACGATCCCGATATCGCTTACGTGAATCATGAAGAGAGCGCCAACAAGCGCGCCGCCCTCTTCGGACTCGAACCGGCGGACTTTGCACACCGGGGAGGCAAGTATGCCGCCGTCGAGCGGGTCTCCATCGGCACCCACGACACCACGCACCTGGATGCCCCCTATCATTTCGGTCCGGTTACCGAGGGCAAACCCTCCCGGACCATCGACCAGATTCCGCTGGAGTGGTGCTACGGCGACGGCGTCGTGCTCGACTTTCACCACAAAAAAACCGGAGAGACCATCGGCCCGGACGAGGTCGACGAGGCACTGCGGAAGATCGGCTATCAGCTCAAACCCATGGATATCGTCCTCATCCGGACGGACGCCTACAAGTCCATCGGCACACCCGAGTATGCCAACATACACCCGGGGATGACCCGTGAATCCACGCTGTGGCTGATCGACCGGGGCATCAAGCTCATGGGCATCGATGCCTGGGGCTGGGACAGGCCGCACAAGATCATGGTCGAGGAGCTCAAAGCGGGAAAGAAAGAGCAGTTCTGGGAGGCCCATTACGTGGGCAACGAAAGGGAGTACGTACATCTGGAGCGGCTCGAAAACCTGGACAAGATACCCCGGCCGTTCGGCTTCAAGGTGA
>JBFMBA010000146.1:0-8705 GCA_040755475.1 Thermodesulfobacteriota bacterium | reverse complement strand
CTGTACATGAGCCTGGCAATCAGGCCCCGGAAGCACGCATTGGAGATTTTTCGGGGCCCCTGCCCCCGCAGCGAAGCGCGAGCAAAGACGCTTTCTGAGAACGTCAGCGCGAGTTTCGTCTTTGCAGCGAAGCGAGGAGGCGCAGGGTCGAAAAAGGTCCAGCGTGCGGAGGGAGCATGATTGCCAAAGCTCTGCAATGGCTTCTATATTTCAATTTTCTTGAAAGTTTGCCGGAACAGAGATAGTGATCTTTGCCATGGAACGCTATCATGTGGAAGACATGGAGGTCCTGTTCGACTGCGCCGGCCGGGACGACTGGGGGAAATTCAGTTTTCCCGTCCGGTACGGCATCCCCGTCACGCTGAACTGGCGGGGGTACAGCTACGATTTCAATCTGCGGGGAGCGCTGAAGCGGCTGACGGGAAAGCGGTCCGTGTGGCCCGATCCCCAGGCGCTGCTGAAAAGAACGGACGGAAACGATTACATCTATTACGGAACCGATGGTTATGAATCCAGCTACGACCTGATCAAGAACTACTATGTGCCGTACAACGGCATTTATGATTCCGGCCTTTTTACGGACAATCCCCTGGAAGGCCGTCATGTCCGGCAGGCGCTGGCGGCCTTCGACGAACTGGTCGAAGCCGCGGGCCGGCATGCCGCCACCGCTGTCTCCGGGCGGCTGCGGGAGTTCCTCACACGCGTCGCTGCCAGGAACAGGGAGACGCTGGCGGAGGAGGCAGGAACGCTGCACCGCTTGCTCGGCGCGAATCTGCCGGTCCTGCCGCCGGACACGATCGATGTGGATTACGAGGTGATCCCCCTGATCGTGACGGAAGGCTGCACCTGCCGCTGCCGTTTCTGCATGTTTCACACAGGGGGCGGTTTCCGGGTGCGCAGCCCGGAAAACATCGCCGCCCAGATCGAGGCGCTGAAAGCCTTTTACGGTGAAGACCTGATCAACTACAACGCCATCGTGCTGGGGCAGAACGATGCCCTGGCCGCCGGGGGCGATCTGCTTTCCCGCACCGCCGAGACCGCCTATGATGGGCTGAACCTTTCCGCATCCTACCATCGGGGCCGGCCGCGTCTTTTTCTCTTCGGCGGCGTGGAATCCTTTCTCGCGGCCGACGAGGTCCTGTTCGATCGATTGGAACGCCTGCCCTACCACACATCGATCAACGTGGGCCTGGAGTCGCCGGACCAGGAAACGCTGGACATCCTGGGCAAGCCCCTGCGGGCGGAGCAGGTGAAGGAAGCTTTCGGGAAAATGCAGGCAGTCAACCGAAGCCGACGCCACGTGGAGATCAGCTGCAACTTCGTACTGGGCGGGGATCTTCCCGTCCGGCACACGGGGGGGATACAGAGGATGCTTGCCCGGGAGACAACCGCCGGAGGCAAAGGAACCGTCTACCTCTCGCCCCTCCGGGGCGCCTCGTCCAGAAGAGCGATTTTACGGCAGTTCCGGCAGATCAAGATGACCTCGGGGCTTCCGGTCTTCATTTACCTGGCGCAGCGGCTGTGATGAAGCGCCTCCGCGCTAGATGCCGCCGAGTTTCGGCAGCACCGCCGCGGCGAAGCTCAGCACGAAAAAGAAGCCGCACATGTCGGTGACCGTGGTCAGCAGCGGGCTGGAGACCAGGGCCGGATCCAGTTTCAACCGCTTGAGCACAAGGGGCAGCATGCCGCCGAGGGTGACCGAAACCAGCGTGTTGGCCGCCAGCGCGCCTCCGACGACCGCGCCGAGCCAGGGGCTTCCCTTCCAGAGGTAGGCGACCCCGCCCAGCAGAAGGCCGAGGACCAGGCCGTTGATGATGCCGACCTTTGCCTCCTTTGCCAGCACCCAGATCAGTTCTCCGGGCCGGACCAGCCCCAGGGAAAGCTCCCGCATGGAAACCGCGACGGCCTGGTTGCCCGAACAGCCGCTCATGTCGCTGACGATGGGCAGGAAGACCGCCAGGGCAATCACGGCGGCCAGGGTATCCTGGTACAGGGCAATGACGCTCGCGGCGATGATGTTCAGTACGATGTTCAGGCTCAGCCAGGACAGGCGGCGCCCGGTCCGCGAGAACAGCGGCATGGTGCGGAACTCCTCGCCGCCTATGATGCCGCTCAGCTGGAGGAGCGATTTTGTCTTCTGCTTGTGCGCCGCCTCCTCCACGTCGCTGGGCAGCACCACGCCCACCAGCCGCCGCTGATCGTCCACCACCGGCGCGGCAAAGAAGCGGTGCTCCTCGAAGAAATCCTCGAGCTCCTGCAGGGACGCCTTGTCCGAGACGCTCAGCGGAGTGGATATCATCACCTCGGTGAGCGGGGTTTCCCAGGGGGGAAAAAGCAGGTCGTGCATGCGGAGCACGCCGGCCAGCTTCTCCTCCCGGTCGACCACGTAGAAGTACTGAACCGGGTAGTCGGCGTATTCGCTCCGATTGGCCTGCAGGTCGTCGAGCACGTCCTGAATGGTCTGGTCGATCCGATAGACCAGGAACTCGGAAATCATGAGCCCGCCGGCGCAATCCGGCGGATACTCCAGCATCATTCTCGCTTCCCGGGCGTCCTCCCGGTCCATTTTCTCCAGGATCGCCTGGCTGACATCGTCGTCCATCTCGCCCAGCACGTCCACCAGATGATCGCTCGGCAGCTCCTCCATGATGGCCGCCGCCCGCTCCGAGGGCATATCCTCCACCAGGTCCGCGGCCTGGGCTTCCGGAATGTCCTCGATCACGTCGGCGGCATCCTCGGGGCTCAGGAGGCTGAACAGGTGAAGCTGCTCCGCCTGCGTCAGCCGGGAGATCGCCCTGGCTGTCTCGGACGGGCTGAGCGATTCGATAAACGCTATCAGCTCGGCGCTGTTCTCGGCGGTGATGAGTTCACTGAGGGTATCCCATGGCAGAGTCGTTTGATTCATACTGTCACCTCATGACATTGACGGCAACCTTGCCAGGCTCTGCGGGGAAAGTTGCAGAGACGGAGCGTGCGTGAACGGGCACAAGCCGGGTACGGCATGTGAACCACTCCGCCCGCAGGGCGCGGCCTTCCGGGAAGGCAGCGACGGGTCACCGGCTGCAAACCTTGCCGCTCCGGCAAAGCTGGCCTGGACGGTGCGGCCCCGCTCCGGCGAGCTTAGTCCGGTTGCAGGGGGAATGCAAGCATCATATCTGTGGACAAAACCATATCAATCATGGTAACTTCCCGCCGTAATCCGAAACAGAAACACCCGAAGGTCGAATCCCAGATATGCGTAAACCGGTGCTGCCTCCCTGCGACCATACCCCGTATCCCTACGGAGGCCCTTCCGCCGATGAGGTTCTCGGGCTCAAGAGCCGCTATGTGACCCCCGTATCGGTCCCTTTTTACGAAAAACCCCTCATGATCGTCGAAGGATCGATGCAGTATCTGTTCGACGAGAAGGGGCGCCGCTATCTGGATGCCGCCGGCGGGATCGTCACGATCAGTGTCGGCCACTGCCACCCCTACGTCGTGCAGAAGATCCAGGAGCAAACGGAAAGGCTTCAGCACATCAGTTCGATCTACCTCCATCCCCATATCGCCCGGTATGCTGAGATGCTGGCCGGCAGGCTCCCCGGCGATCTGAGCGTCTGCTACTTCATGAACTCGGGGTCGGAAGCCAACGACATGGCGCTCCTGATGGCAAGGCTCTACACGGGCAACTACGACGTCATCGCCCTGCAGAACGCCTATCACGGCGGCGTCGCCTCCACGATGCAGCTCACCGCCAACAGCGCCTGGAAGTACAACTATCCCCACCATTTCGGCATCCACCACGCCATCAATCCCAATCCCTACCGGGGCCCCTGGGGTTACGACGACCCCACCGCCGGAACCCAGTATGCCGCACAGATCAAAAACCTCATCGACTACGCGACTCCCGGCCGGGTGGCCGCCTTCATCGCCGAGTCGATCCAGGGCGTGGGGGGCGCCGTCGTGTATCCCGAGGGCTTCCTGCAGCAGGCCTATGCCCACGTCAGGCAGGCCGGCGGAGTCTGCATCGCCGACGAGGTGCAGACCGGCTTCGGACGCACGGGCACCCATTACTGGGGTTTCGAGAACCACGGCGTCATTCCCGATATCGTCACGATGGCCAAGGGGATCGGCAACGGCGTGCCCCTGGCGGCCGTCGTGACAAGGCCGGAGATCGCCGCCGTGCTCGCCCGCCGGACCCATTTCAACACCTTCGGCGGAAATCCCGTCTCCTGCGCGGCGGGCATGGCCGTTCTGGAGACCATCGACCGCGAGAAACTCCAGCGGAACTGCCTGGATAGGGGCCGTGAGCTGATGGAGGGGTACGGGAAACTGATGGACCGGCACGCGCTTATCGGCGACGTCCGCGGACGGGGGCTGATGACGGGAATCGAGCTGGTGGCCGATCGCCGGACGAAGGAGCCGGCCAGGTCAGCCTGCCTGCGGATCATGGAGCGGCTCAGGGATCTGGGGCTGCTCGTGGCCAAGGGAGGTTTCCATTCCAACACACTGCGGATCAAGCCGCCCATGTGCATCACGCGCGACGATGTGGCGTTTCTGCTGGAATGCCTCGATGTCGCGATCGGCGGCGAGTGATTGTCCGCAAATCCCACGCTGGATCCGGCGGGTCCGTCGGTAGCAAACCCCCCGTAAACAGAAGCAACAACACAAGGAGCAGGGCGTCTTGAGCGGCGCCCGGCAGGCGGATGCGGCCAGGGCCTTTGTCGACTTTCTGACGGCGCCGGCGGCCGTCGGCGTGTTCAGGTCCAAGGGGATGGAACCCTGACCGGGGCGACACCTTTCCCTACTTCGGCTTCTTTCCGAAGACGGCCACGAAGGGATTGTTGAAGGGCACCTTTTCCTCGCGCGGTCTTATGCGCTGCGGCCGGGCCTGATCCGGCTTTCCCGGCTCCCGCGTCTCCCGGATCTTCCGGTCGGGAGGCAACTCCCTGCGCGGGCCGTCCTGTGCCCTATTTTCCGGCGGCGGTGCCGCGCCTCCCTCTGTCCTCAGCGGCTCTCCGCCAGGTGCAGGGCCCGGTGCCGGTCTTTCCCGCCGGGGTGTTTCCGCGCGCGGTTTCGGCCGCACCGCCCCTTCCGATGGCCTTTCCTTCCGCATCCGTGCGCCGGGTTTTGCCTTGAGGGGAGCATCCGCCTCATCCGGCTTGGTTTTCAGGCTCAGCGAAATCCGCTTCCGTTCCAGGTCAACGGCGATGACCGTCACCGCGACGGCCTGCCGGACCTTCAGAATGTCACCGGGATCCTTGACATACCGGTCGGCGATCTGGCTCAGATGGACCAGGCCGTCCTGGTGGACGCCGATGTCGACGAAGGCCCCGAACGCGGTGATGTTCGTCACGATCCCGGGGAGCTTCATGCCGACGGTGAGATCGTCGATCTTTTCTACGCCCTCCGCAAAACGGAAGGCCTCGAAGTCCGCCCGCGGATCCCGCCCCGGCTTCGCCAGTTCGGCGAGGATGTCGTTGAGGGTCGGAAGGCCGATCTCGCCGGTCACGTACCGGCCGGGGTCGATCCTTTCCCGCAGCGCCCCGTCGCGCATCAGATCCGCAACGGAACAGTTGAGGTCCTCGGCCATCCGATCGACGATCGGGTAGCTTTCGGGATGGACCGCGCTTGCATCGAGCGGATGGATCCCGTTTCGGATCCGGAGAAAGCCGGCGGCCTGGACAAAGGCCTTCGCCCCCAGGCGGGGAACCTTCTGGAGCTCTTCCCGGGAGGCGAAGGGCCCGTGATCGTTGCGCCAGGTGACGATATTGCCCGCCAGTGCCGGACCCAGACCGGAGACATAGGTCAGCAGGGCGGCGCTGGCCGTATTGAGTTCCACGCCGACGGCATTCACGCAGCTCATGACGATGTCATCCAGGCTGGACCTCAGCTCCCCCTGGTCGACGTCATGCTGGTACTGCCCCACGCCGATCGCCTTCGGATCGATCTTCACCAGTTCGGCCAGGGGATCCATGAGACGGCGTCCGATGGAGACGGCACCGCGGACCGTCACGTCGTAATCGGGGAACTCCTCGCGGGCCAGCTTCGATGCGGAGTAGACCGAAGCGCCGCTTTCGTTGACCATGATGATCTGAATCGAGTCTCGCAGCCCCAGCCCCCCCAGAAAGGCCTCCGTTTCCCGCCCCGCCGTGCCGTTTCCGATGGCGATCGCCTCGATGTTCAGCTGTTCGCAGAGCGACCGGACCCGCTTGGCGGCGGCCTCCCGGTCCTTGTCCGACAGGTGGGGATAGATCGTCTCGTGGTGGATCAGCCTGCCCTGGGCGTTCAGGCAGACGAGCTTGCATCCCGTCCGGAAACCGGGATCGAGGGCGAGGACCCGTTTCTGGCCCAGGGGCGGCGCCAGCAGCAGCTGGCGGAGGTTGTCCGCAAAGACGCGGATCGCCTCCGCATCGGCCCGCCTCTTCGTCACCATGCGGATTTCCGTTTCCATCGCACCGGACAGGAGCCGCCGGTAGCCGTCCTCGACGGCCAGTTGCACCTGTTCGGCGACCGGACCGCTGCCCTTGACAAAGAGGGCTGAAAGCAGCGATATCGCTTCGGCCTCGGGCGGGATGACGCGGAGCGTGAGAAATTCCTCCTTCTCACCCCGGCGCATCGCGAGGATCCGGTGCGAGGGCGCCTTGGCCGCCGGCTCCTGCCATTCAAAGTAGTCCTGGTACCGATTCCCCTCCTTGTCCTTTCCCGCGACCACCCTCGACTGAAAGACCGCTTTATCGGCGAAGAAGGCCCGTATCCGGGCGCGGGCCTCCTCGTTTTCGTTGACCCATTCGGCGATGATGTCCCTGGCGCCGGCCAAGGCTTCTTCCCCCGTGGCGACTCCCTTTTCGGCATCGACGTAAGAGGCGGCCTCGGCGAGCAGGTCGAAGGTCTCTTCCTGGGCAAAGATCCGCCGGGCGAGGGGCTCGAGGCCCCGCTCCCGCGCCACCGTGGCCCGGGTCCGGCGCTTGGGGCGGAAGGGCAGATAGATATCCTCCAGAACGGCAAGGGTTTCGGCGGCATCGATCCTGACCTTGAGCTCATCGGTGAGGAGTTCCCGTTCGGCCAGCGATCGGAGGATCGCCTCCCGCCTTTTATCAAGATCCGCGAGCTGGGCCAGGCGATCACGGATGACGGTGATCTGCACCTCGTCCAGGGTCCCCGTAACCTCTTTCCGGTAACGGGCGATGAAGGGAACCGTCGCCCCCTCACCCAGGAGCATGGCGGTCGCTTCAACCCGCGTCCTTTCGATACCCAGTTCACCGGCGATCCGGGCAATGTGGCGTTCCGATGGGCGCATTTTCGCCGCGCCGTTACTCGATGGTTCCGTCATGTAGGTTCCAGCCTCCAGGGTCATCCCTTTGATGGCATCCCTCATACCATAGGGGCGCACGTTTATGAAATGAAATCTGAAGCGCCCTCTGCCGCCTTGTCCTGCAGCAACCGGCTGCGGCAATCCTGTCGGGACAGACTTCCGTCTCCGGGCCACATTTTCGTTGCATATCCATCGACCGATACAAATTTGTTCCGGTAATCCCTCCGCTGCCCCTTTCGCCGATACATACGATGAAGCCAGTGCCTTCGGGCAGATGCGGCCTCATTGACCGGGTTGGCACCACCCTTGCGCTATGGAGAGGCAAACAGGAACGGCGCGCTCTGCCTTGTCACAGAAACGAAATCGATTATTGCAGGAGAAGGAGGAAAGGTTATGAAAACAATGTCCCGTTTCAAAAAGCGGGTTGTCATCGGTCTGATCGCATTTGCCTTACTGACCGTCCCGGGTGCGGCGCTCAGGGCGGAAGAGGAAAAGCCTATCGGCGATTTTGCCACCGCCGTCTTGAATCAGTATGTCTGGAGAGGCTACGAGCTGAGCCGGGACAGCGTCGTCGTTCAGCCGTCGATCACCATCGGTTACAAGGGGTTCTCGGCCAACGTCTGGGGCAGTCTGGACACCAAGCCCTACTCTTCAACCGGGGAGTCCTACCCGGGGGCGTGGAACGAAACGGATCTGACACTCTCCTACAGCACCACCCTGGGGCTCTTCAACGTGGGAGGCGGTTATATCTATTACAGCCTGGCGTCCCTGAACCGGGATGCGTCGGACCGGAACGATTCCCAGGAGCTCTTTGCCGCCGTCTCGCTCAATACCCTTCTGTCGCCCACGCTGACCGTGCACAGGGAGATCGATCACTACCGCAACTGGTATTTCCTGCTCGGGATCTCTCACGTCTTCGAACTGAACAAGAGGCTTTCCCTGAAACTGGCGGCGTCGGCCGGTTACCTGCTGAGCACCGATGCGGACACCTATCCGAAGTTCGACGGCAGCGCCTCGGCCACCAGGGAAAAGTTCAGCAACTTCCACGAGGGGACCCTGTCGGCCAGCCTGCCGATCAAGGCGACCGACCGAATCACCATCACGCCGACGCTCTCCTACATTTTCCCGCTGACCGGCGATGCCAGGGATGAGATGAAGGGGCTGGGCCTCAAGGGAGGCGCCCCGTCCGAACGGGACAGCTCGTTCATCGTAGGCGGCGTCATGTTGAGCGTTCGTTTTTAACCATTGTCGAAGATGACGACCTCGTAAAAAGTCGCAAAAGCCTTGAATGTGGGACGGCTTCGTAAAAAGCCCGCAGGCAAGGCACGCGAATCCCGAGGAGTGAGGCGTACTTTGGCGTACGCCGCCGCGACGAGGGATGAAGCGTAACGCAGCATCCGGGCTTTTTACG
>JBFMBA010000145.1:0-2890 GCA_040755475.1 Thermodesulfobacteriota bacterium | reverse complement strand
CCCACAGGCCGCCGAAGCCGGCGCCGATCACGACCACCCGCGGTTTTGGGTCATCGTTCATGGTATTCCTAATACCCCTTGCCCTTGTCCACTTCGTGCAGGAACGGTTCACCGCCCAGATACCTTCGGAGGTTTTCGCAAAACAGGTCCGTGGCGCGCCGTTCATAATCGGGTATGTATCCGGAAATATGGGGGCTGAAGATCACGTTGGGCAGGTTGTAAAACGGGCTTTCGGCAGGGAGCGGCTCCTGGACGAAGACATCGAGGCCCGCCCCGGCAATCGACCCCTTTTCCAGGGCCCGGACCAGCGCCGCCTCGTCCACGATGGCGCCCCGGGCCACATTGATCAGGCAGGCGCCGGGTTTCATTTGCAGCAGCTCCTTCTCGCCGATCAGCCCCCGGGTTTCAGGCGTCAGAGGCAGGGCCAGGACGACGAAATCGCTCGAGGCCAGCAGCTCCGGCATCTGCTCCCGGCAATAGAGGCGGTCCACATGCGGCACCGGGCAATGGGTTCCGTCAGACCTGCGGATGCCGGTCACGGTCATGTCGAAGGCCTTGCACAGGCGGGCAATTTCCCTTCCGATCGTCCCCAGTCCAATGATCCCCGCGGTCTGGTCCCGCAGCAACCGCTGATTGAAGCGCTTCCATTGCCTGTCCCGCTTCATCTGAAAGCAGGCGGGGGCGTCCTTGACGAACATGAGCATCATCTCCAGCACCACCTCGCCGATCGACGTGCCGTGGATGCCGCGGGTATTGGTGACGCGTATCGGGCTGTTCCAGATCGCTTCGGGCAGGCGGTCGATGCCGGCCGTCATGGATTGAATCCATCGGAGCGAGGAGACCCTCTGATGAAGATCCCTCGGGAAGTGCTGGATATACCCGTAGAGCACCTCGGCCTCGGCAAGGAGGCGATCCAGTTCCGCTTTTCCCGAGAGGTCCCCTTTTCTTTCGGCGACGATCAGCCCCGAAGCCCGCTCAACGGACAGCCGGTCGTTGACGGACCTGATCTTCTGAAGAATCTGCTCTTCCAGTGGTGTCGCCACCAGCACCTTGATGCGCCTATCCGACATCAGTCCACTCCTACAGAGGCATATGCAGGGATCCCCCATGCCCGCTGAGGATAGTGGACGGCTGCGGGTATGTCAAGGAGAATGGCCGGGGAAAAGGGCCCGGGCATACAGAGATAGGGCCGGCATCTGACCGTATACAGGCGGGTAATCGCGCGGAGAGCGAATAATCCTTGATTTTCGAAGAAGATGGAAGGATAAGTACCGGATGTCCCCCGGCAGGGCCAATCGGGTCCCGGGGTTTTTTGAACACCGGCAAGGAAACGGCATGACGGTCGCGCCATCGAACAATCCCCTTCACCACGACGCCCCGGAGGAACATCCCCTGTTCTGCCGCGACCTGCCCTTCCGGCCCCTGGCGGAGATGGGCAGGATCCTGGTGACGGGAGCCTCCGGCTATATCGGCGGGCGGCTTGTGCCCGAACTGTCGGCCCGGGGCTACCGCCTCAGGGTCATGGTCAGGGCGCCTTCTCCGGTATACGGGGAGTTGTGGCCCGATGCCGAAGTGGTCGACGCGGACGCGCTCGATCCGGTTCGGCTGGGCAGGGCGCTCGAGGGGATCGACACGGCCTACTATCTGATCCATTCACTGCTGCTGGGCCGAACGGATTTCGCTGCGGCGGACATCCAGGCGGCCGTCAATTTCCGGAATGCCGCGGAGCAGGCGCGGGTCAAGCGGATCATATACCTCGGCGGTCTCGGAGACAGGCACTCCGATCTGTCGCCCCACCTCAAAAGCCGGATGCAGGTGGCCCAGGAACTGCAGAAGGGGCCGACGCCGGTCACCGTGCTGCGGGCCGCGATCATCATCGGCTCCGGAAGCGCCTCCTATGAAATCATCCAGCATCTGGTTAAAAGGCTTCCCGTCATCCTGGTCCCGCGCTGGGCAAGGACCAGGTGCCAGCCCATCGGGATCCGGGACGTGATCAAATACCTGGTGGGCGTGCTGGAGACCCCCCAGACCACCGGACGCTCCTTCGACATCGGCGGGCAGGACATTCTGACGTACAGCGACATGCTCAAGATCCTGGCCGACCTGCTCCACAGGCGGCGGCTCTTCGTCCCCTTCTTTTCCTACCTGCCCCTCTATTCCTATATCGGGGGGCTGATCACACCCATCCCGGCCCCCATCACCCGATCGCTGATGGAGGGACTGAAGAACGAGGTCATTTGCCAGAACCATACCATCCGTCAGGTTCTGCCCTTCGAGCCCCTGAGCTACAGGGAAGCCATTGTCCGGGCCATGGACCGGGAGGAACAGGACCGGATTCACACCCGGTGGTCGGATGCCTACCCTCCCGCTCATGAACTGGCCATGAAGCTGGCGGAATTCAAGGGCGGCACCCGCTACAGGGGGGTCTATTCGCTCTACACCCCGAAGGAGGCCTCGGCGCTGTTCAAATGCATCTGCATGATCGGCGGAAAAGGGGGCTGGTTTTCAAACAACTGGATCTGGCGCCTGCGGGGGGTGATCGACAATATCCTCCTGGGTGTCGGGACCACCCGGGGGAGGAAACACCAGACCCGTTTGCGGATCAACGACGTCATCGATTACTGGCGGGTGGAGGATCTGCAGCCGAACGTACGCCTCCTTCTCCGGGCGGAAATGAAACTGCCGGGAATGGGATGGCTGGAATTCAAGATCGATGACGAGGGCTCCCGAAGGAAACTGTCCATCGTCGCCCATTACCAGCCGCGGGACATCCTGGGAACGTTGTACTGGTATGCCTTTTTGTCCTGTCACGGGTTTCTCTTCAAGGACCTGCTCAGGCAGATCGATAAGAGAGCCGAATAACGCTCTGTACCGTGAGGTTGCCCATGTC
>JBFMBA010000144.1:0-2492 GCA_040755475.1 Thermodesulfobacteriota bacterium | reverse complement strand
TCCCGTCCCCGTCCCCATCGCGCCAGCCCGCCTCGGCCAGGAGCGCCCTGGCCTTCTGGGGGTCATAGGGATACCTCCGGACCTTCGGGTTGTAGGCCCAGGTACCCGGTTTGTAGGGACCGGTGGCCGGTTTGCCCAGCCCCAGCAGCACACCGTCGATGATCTCCTCCCGGTTGACCGCATGGGCGATTGCCTGGCGTACGCGCCTGTCGGCGAAAAGGGGATTTTTCAGATTGTAGCCCAGATAGGTGTAGGCAAACGACAGGTACCGAAATTTGTTGTAGTTGTTTCTGAAGAGGTTGTTCTCGGTCTGCCGCGTATACTGGAGCGGCGTGAGGCCCATCCGGTCGATCCCGCCGGCCCGGAGCTCCAGGAACATCGTTGCCGTGTCGGGGATGATCCGCAGGATGTAGCCGTCGATGTACGGCCGCCCCTCGAAATAGTCGTGATTGGAAACAAGAACGACCTTCTGACCGGTCACCCACTCCTTGAACCGGTAAGGCCCCGTACCCACGGGTCGCCGTCCGAGCGGGGAGGTGGTGATATCCGTGCCCGCCAGAAGATGCCTGGGGAGCATGCCGACCGACCAGCTCATCAGGGCCGGAGCGAAGGGCTTCGCGTAGGTCACCCGGAACGTGTGGCTGTCGAGGACCTCGGCCCGCTTGACCTTGAGGAAGTCGCCGGCGTAGGCGGTGGGCGTTTTGGGATCCACGGTCACCTGATAGGTGTAAAGGACGTCTTCGGCGGTAAAAGGGTGTCCGTCGTGCCACCGGACCCCCTTGCGCAGGCGAAAGGTGATGACGAGACCGTCTTTTGAAATCTCCCAGGATTCGGCAAGATCGCCGATGACATTGATGTCCTTGTCATACTTGATCAGGCCGTTGAAGATCATCCCGGCGATCCCGTGGGAGGTGGAATCGGATGACAGCAGAGGAATGAGGTTCGATGCATCGCCGATCGACCCCTCGACGATGATGTCCCCGTATGCGGGCGCGGCGGCGCCCCCGGCGGGGGTGCGCTTCGGTTCATCGGGAGCGCACGCCGCGACGGAAAGGACACAGGACAGCATCAGGATCAGTAAATAACGACCCGCAGGTTCCATGGCGGTCAGGCTATCGCACCGGATTGGCATTTGCAACCCCTTTTCGGCTTCCCTTCCGGCGCCCCCACCGCATCCCCATGGGGTCCCGACAGGTTGTCGCGCGCTCCGGAGTTCCGAGGCGGGGGATCCCTCCCGTCGCGGGGACAGCCGGATGCCGCGCTTTACCCCTCCTGAACAGGCCGTCCCCCCTGCCGATCCCTTTGAACGCCTTGACTAAAGGCGGGGACTGTGGGACATTGCCCGGTAAATGACAGAACCCGAGAGGAGGACGATGATGGCTTTCATCGATCTGCGAAGCGACACGGTCACCCTTCCCACCCCGAACATGCGTGAGGCCATTTCCAGCGCCGAGCTGGGGGATGACGTCTTCGGCGAAGACCCCACGATCAACCGCCTCGAGACGATGATCGCCCAGCGGCTGGGAAAGGAGGCGGCGCTCCTGGTGGTGAGCGGCACGATGGGAAACATCGTCAGCGTTCTGACCCACTGCGCCAGGGGTGAAGAGGTGATTCTGGGCGACCGCTCCCACATCTTTCTCAACGAAGCGGGGGGAATGTCCGCCCTGGGCGGCATCTTCCCCCACACGATCCCCAATCAGCCCGACGGGAGCCTCCGGACCGAAGATATCGAGGCCGCCATCCGCCCCGAGAACATCCACTTTCCCCGGACGCGCCTGATTTGTCTGGAAAACACCCACAACCGCTGCTACGGCGCCCCGCTCACCCCCGGATACACGGACTCCGTCATCGCCCTGGCGAAACGGCACGGCATTCCCGTGCACCTGGACGGCGCCCGCATATTCAACGCCGCCGTCGCCCTCGGTGTGGACGTCCGGGAGCTGACCCGCGGCTGCGATTCGATCAACGTCTGCCTCTCCAAGGGTCTGTCGGCGCCGGTGGGGTCGCTGATCTGCGGAAGCGGGGCGTTCATCGCCAAAGCGCGCCGGACCCGAAAAATGATCGGGGGCGGTATGCGGCAGGCGGGGATCATCGCGGCCGCCGGCATCGTGGCGCTCACGGAAATGGTCGACCGCCTGGCCGAGGACCATAAAAACGCCCGCCGCCTCGCCGAAGGGATACTCGGGATTCCGGGACTTGCGACGGACCCCGCCCGCGTCCTGACCAACATCCTCTATGTGGACCTCGTCGACAAGCGCTTTTCCGATGATGAATTCCTGCAGCGGCTCGCCGGCAGGGGGGTCCGCATCTCCCACACGGGGCCGGCCCGTTTCCGGATGCTCACCCACCACGGAATCGGCGGAGGGGAGATCGATGCGGCGCTCGAGGCGCTCCAAGAGGTGATGCAGGGCTGTTACTGAACAAGGGTCCTGCGGGGCAGACACAGACCATGACCAGCGGACAAAACGACACGCTGTGGGAAGCGCTGAACG
>JBFMBA010000143.1:0-12007 GCA_040755475.1 Thermodesulfobacteriota bacterium | reverse complement strand
GGATCTGTGTCCCTGTCCGGGATCAGGCGTTGAGCTTCCCTTCCACCACGTCTGCGATCTGCCTGCAGTACAGGGCCGTCACTTCCTGTGACGGACCTTCCACCATCACCCGGCACAGGTTCTGGGTCCCCGAGTAGCGGACCAGGACCCGGCCCTGTTTTCCCAGCTTCATCTCCACTTCCCGGATGGCGGCCATGATCTCGGGCACCGTGGCGATCTCGGGCCGTGTTTTGACGGTCACGTTGATCAGGGCCTGGGGATAGACGGTCATCAGTTTGGCCAGCGCGGACAGGGGGCGGTTTTCCCTTTTCATGGCCGCCGCCACCTGAAGCGCGGTGATGATCCCGTCCCCCGTGCTGTGATGGTGACGGAATATGAGGTGTCCCGAATCCTCGCCGCCGAGCGAGGCCCCCCGGGCCTGCATGGCCTCGATGACGTACCGGTCGCCGACCTCGGTCATGACGGAGTCGATCTGGAGCGACTGGAGGGCAAGGCCCAGTCCGATGTTGCTCATGACCGTACGCACCACCAGGTTGTTCGTGAGCAGACCCTCCTTCTTCATCCGGTCGGCGCAGATGGCCAGTATCCGGTCCCCGGTCAGAACCTGCCCCGTCTCGTCCACGGCGATCAGGCGGTCGCCGTCGGCGTCGAAGGCGAAACCGGCGTCCGCTTTGGTTTTGAGGACTTCCTCGGCCAGCGCCTCGGGATGCTGCGAGCCGCAGTGGAGATTGATGTTCTTGCCGCTGGGCTCGTCGAAAAGGGTGATCACCTCGGCCCCCAGCTCCTGGAAAGTGTCCGGGGCGACGCGATAGGTGGCCCCGTGGGCACAGTCCAGGACGATGCGGCTTCCCTCCAGGGTGAGCTCCTTGGGGAAGGTGTGCTTCAGAAAGACAATGTAGCGGCCCCGGGCATCCTCCATGCGGAACGCCTTCCCCAGCTCCGTTGGCGACGAGCACAGGGAATGAAGATCGTTTGCCAGGAGCAGCGCTTCGATTTGCGCCTCCGTCTCGTCGGGAAGCTTGGCGCCCCCGCTCCCGAAGATCTTGATGCCGTTGTCCTGATAGGGGTTGTGGGATGCCGAGATGACGATGCCCGCGTCGGCCCTCATGCTGCCGGTCAGGAAGGCGATGCCCGGCGTGGGGATCACGCCGACCATGATCGCGTTCACCCCCATGGAGCAGATTCCCGACACGAGGGCGCTCTCCAGCATATACCCCGAGATGCGCGTGTCCTTGCCGATGATGATCTTGGGGAGATGTCCCTCTTTCCTGAAGAGGTGCGCCGTGGCGCGGCCGATGTTCACCGCCATTTCCGGCGTCATGGGGTATTCGTTGGCTATCCCCCGTATTCCGTCCGTTCCGAATAGCTTACCCATCGCTTCCTCTTTTCAAATTTGACGGCTTCGTGAAAAGTCCGGATGCTGCGTTGCGCTTCGTCCCTCGTCGCTGCGGCGTACGGCAAGGTACGTCTCACTCCTCGGGATTCGCGCGCCTTGCCTGCGGGCTTTTTACGAAGCCGTCCCTAATTCAAGGCTTTTACGACTTCTTACGAGGTCATCATATTTCTCCTTGATATCCCGGGAGGCCTGTGCTAGCGTCCCCGAGTACGTAAGCTTATATAATACATGCGTTTCATTTGCAACAGGAGGAGCATGATGGACAAGAAAGTCACTGTGGTCGGCGCAGGGAACGTGGGAGCGACCGCCGCGCAGCGCCTGTGCGAGAAGGCGCTCTGCGACGTGGTGCTGGTGGATATCATCGAGGGGGTACCCCAGGGAAAGGCGCTCGATCTGACGGAAGCGGCGCCGATCGAAAAGCATGACGCGCATCTGGTCGGCAGCAACGGCTACGAGGAAACGAAGGATTCGGACATCGTGATCATCACCGCCGGCATTCCGAGAAAACCCGGTATGAGCCGGGATGACCTGCTGGCCACCAACAAGGGGATCATGACCAAGGTGACCGAGCAGGTGGTGAAGTACTCCCCCGACGCCGTGCTGATCATCGTCAGCAACCCCCTCGATGCCATGTGCCATGTGGCCTATGACGTCAGCGGATTTCCCAAGAACCGCGTGATCGGCATGGCCGGCGTCCTGGATTCGGCCCGCTTCCGCAGCTTTATCTCGATGGAGCTGAACGTGTCCGTGGAAAACATCCATGCCTTCGTTCTGGGCGGGCACGGGGATACGATGGTGCCGCTGCCCCGCTACTCGACGGTGGCCGGGATTCCCATCACCGAGCTCATACCCAATGACCGGCTGGAGGCCCTCGTGACACGGACCCGAAACGGCGGGGCGGAGATCGTAAGCCTGCTCAAGACGGGGAGCGCCTTCTACGCGCCGGCCTCCGCCGCGGTGGAGATGGCCGAGTCGATCCTCAAGGACCGCAAGAAGATACTCCCCTGTGCCGTGATGCTCGAGGGCGAGTACGGCATCGAAGGGCTTTTCATCGGTGTCCCGGTGAAGCTGGGCAGAGGGGGCGTCGAGGAGATCGTCCAGATCACCTTGACCGCCGAAGAGGATGCGGCGCTGAAAAAATCGGCGGCGGCGGTGCAGGACCTCGTCGATGCGATGAAAAAGATGGCCTAAGGCAGCAGCAGGTGAACATGAGAAAGGCCCTCCCGAGCGGGGGGCTTTTTTTATGGTGTCTTGCCGGTGAGGTTGTGGCAAAACAGCCCGTTAGATGCCCAGACCGCCTTCCTCTCCGGCTGGGGGAGCAGGGGGAGCAGGAGGGGCGAGTGGTACAGAGGGGGCAGCAGCGGTCTTCCATCCCTGGTAGGTTCCGAAGCGCGTGATGAGGACGGCCCCCAGGCCCAGGACGATGGCGACGGCCTTCACCATCCAGCCGATGTAGGGGATCCAGCCGATGAGCCACAGGACGATGAGCCCCCAGAAGGTTTCGCGGATCATGGTCGGCTTCGGCCGCTTCAGGATCGCCAGCACCTTCCCGCCGATGAGCCGGCCGACGGCGATGAAGCCCAGGAGGATCGAGCAGACGACCAGGATCACCTCCAGCGGGATCAGGGCGATCCCCACCACGGAAATGGTCAACAGGAGCGCCAGCGGCGCGATCAGGACGAGGGCCAGCAGGCCGCAGAGGGTCACCTTGAACGTATTTTCGCGGATCGCCTCCGCGACGATGCGGACCGGATTGGGCAGGAGGGCGACGATGAGCAGCGCGACGACCAGGATGACGAGGAAAAAGGCGAGGGAGACGACGGCAAACACCCAGGACCACCCTTCCCAATCGGCGCTCATGACGGTGGCCAGGGTGTCCAGAAGGTTGGACGAGTTGATTTCCGTCATGATCCCGTCTATCTGCGCATCCCTTGCGGTCACGATGATTCCGCCCAGCGACAGGATGCTGCCCCCCACGACCGCCGTCTTCGTCAAAACCACCGAGCCGCCGGCGGCGATGACGTGATTCTCGACGGTGCCGCTGATCGTGATCTGGCCGCCGATGACGAACACGTTGCGCACCCTTTGCCCTTCCTCGATCGCCACATCGCTGCCGATCCGGATGATGCTCCTGTCTTCCGTCGCCCGGGCCGCCGCCGGCCCGAGCAGGAGCGCCAGCAGCGGCAGAACGATGAGGATGGTTCGATTGAACGGGTTCATGTGGCCTCCTGGTCCTGCTCCCTGTGGATTCAAGGACCGCTTTGAATGTCTGAAGCTGTGAATGCGCCGGCGCGACCGGTTCCCCGGAGCGCCGGGTTGATCCGTTGACTGCGCCGGTTCTGGTTTCCGGTAAGGTTCGGAGATGCCCGCTGCTTCCCGCGGAGACGTTCGGTCTGCCGTTCCCCCGGGGCGGCGGAGGGAGCTGCTTCGCAGTATAAAAAAGCAGGAGCCGTCTGTCAATGGAAAAGGATCGAAATGGATAAGGATCAGAAAGTTGCGGGGACAGGGGAACGGCGGCTTTCCCGGCGTGCCGTCGAAGGCGGCCTTTCCATTTGTCCGGCCATATTGTAAAATCCGGCTGCTCCCGCGTCGGGGCTGCAGGAAGCGGAACGGGACCCGGTTTGTGCTGCCGGCGGTACCGGCTCTTTCACGGAACCGGATACCGGCCAATCATGGAAGGGATGGGGATAAGGTGATGGATGACATGATCCTGTTTGCGGTCATTGCGCTGCTGGGGTTGATCGCCGTTCTGCAGATAGTCCTCCTGGTCCGCCTGACGCCCGTCGATCTGAACCCCCTGCTGCAGGCCCTCCAGTCGATCGAGCGGTCCGGCGAACGGACGGAGCGTTCGGTCCGGGAGGAGATCGCCGAGAACCGGGGGGAGACAGCCCGGGCGCTGTGGCAATCCCGCGAGGAACTCGCCGGCGCGCTCAAGGGGGTCGGGGATACGCTGTACGGCCAGTTCGGCCTTCTCACGCAGACCACCGACAAGCGGATCGATATGTTCAGACAGGCCCTGGATCAGCGCCTGGCGGCGTTTCAGGCGGACAACGCCAGGCAGCTCGATCAGATGCGGGAGACCGTGGATGAGAAGCTGCAGGGTACGCTGGACAAAAGGCTGGGCGAGTCCTTCAAACTGGTCAGCGAACGGCTGGAGCAGGTGTCCAGGGGGCTGGGCGAAATGCAGGCCCTGGCAACGGGCGTGGGCGACCTGAAAAAGGTGCTGACGAATGTGAAAACCCGCGGAACCTGGGGAGAGGTTCAGCTCGGCGCCATGCTGGAGCAGGTACTCACGTCGGATCAGTATGCGGCCAACGTGGCGGTGAAAGAGGGCGGCGACCGGGTGGAATTCGCGATCCGGCTGCCGGGCCGCGGTGAGGATGAGAAGGAGATGGTGTGGCTTCCCGTGGACGCCAAGTTTCCGGTGGAAGACTACCGGCGCCTTACCGATGCCGAGGAGAGGGCCGACTTGGAATCCGCGGAAGCGGCGGCAAAGCAGCTCGAGGTGCGGATCAGGCAATGCGCCGGCGATATCTGCGGCAAGTACCTGAACCCGCCGAAGACGACCGATTTCGGAATCCTCTTTCTGCCCACCGAGGGGCTGTTTGCCGAAGTGATGCGGCGCGCCGGCCTCGTGGAATGGGTCCAGCGCGAATGCCGCGTGGTGATCGCCGGACCGACCACGCTCTGGGCGCTCCTCAACAGCCTGCAGATGGGTTTTCGGACGCTGGCCATCGAGAAGCGGTCCGGCGAAGTCTGGAACCTGCTGTCGGCGGTCAAGACGGAGTGGACCAAGTACGGGGATATCCTGACCCGGGTTCAGAAAAAGATCCACGAGGCATCCGACACCATCGAACAGGCGCAGACGCGCGCCAGGGCCATCGGGCGCAAACTCAGGGATGTGCAGGCGCTGCCCGCCGCCGAAAGGGAAGCCGGATGGCCGGCGGGTGAAGAGTCGTGACCGGATCAGCGTCTCCTCAGCCCATCCTCCCGTATTTCCCTGCTTTGAGCAGCGCAATGATCCGGTGATCGGCGGCCGGCAGGGCGAAGTCGTCGAGCTGCCCGGGGAGGATCCACCGGTAGTCGTCGACCCCGATGAGTTGGATGCGGCCGCCCCGGTAGCGGCACTCGAAGGCGTGGAGCGTGATCCGGAAGTGGGTATAGGCGTGCTCCACCGATGTGAGACGCGGGCCGACCTGGATGCAGATCCCCAGCTCTTCCCGGATTTCCCTCTGGAGGCAATCCTCCAGGGTCTCCCCCGGTTCCTGCTTCCCTCCGGGGAACTCCCAGAGCCCCCCCAGAAGCCCCTGCGGCGGCCGGCGCGTAATGAGAAGCCTGGCGCCCCGCCAGATGATTCCTGCCGTGACCTGATGGTGGGGAATCTGTTTCCTGGGTGATTTGACGGGAAGTTCCCTCTGGAGCGAGAGACGCTGCGCTTCGCAGAGCGCAGAAACCGGGCAGTCGGAACAGGCGGGGTTTCCGGCCCGGCAGACCAGGGCGCCCAGCTCCATCAGCGCCTGGTTGTACTCGCCTGTCCGGCGTTTCGGCAGGAGGCTTTCCGACAGCGACCAGAGCGCCCGCCGGGTGGAGGTCTTCCCGACGTCTTCGGTGACATGCAGCACCCTCGCCAGCACGCGGATCACGTTTCCGTCGAGCAGGGCGTGGGGCTTTTCGAAGGCGATGCTCAGTATCGCGCCGGCCGTATAGCGGCCGATGCCGGGGAGGGAGAGCAGGTCCTTGGGGGTGTCGGGCAAGCGGCCGCCGAAGCGCTCGACGACATCGCGGGCGGCCCGGTGGAGATGCCGCGCCCGGCCGTAATAACCGAGCCCCTCCCAGCACTTCATCACCTCGTCCGGAGCGGCCCGCGCCAGGTCCTCCACTGTGGGGAAACGGCCGATGAACCGATCGTAATAGGCCTCCACGGTCTGGACCCGGGTCTGCTGGAGCATCACCTCCGAGATCCAGATCCGGTAGGGGTCTCTCGTTTCCCGCCAGGGCAGGGGTCTTGCCCGCCTGTCATACCAGGACAGCAGCGCTTTCCGGAACCGCCGCTTGAAGGTGTCGTCGGGGCGCACGAATCCGGATCAGCCCTCCGCGAGCTCTTCCTTCTTCCAGGGCGGCAGGAGTTTCAGCAGGACCGCCAGAATGAAGAAGGGGAGAATGAGCACCACCAGGGCGACCAGCAAACCCTCGATGCCCATCAGCTCCATCTTGTAGGTGGTGAGCCCGCGGAAGCTCTTCGAGAAGAGCTGTCCCCCGATCACCACGTTCCACCGCGTGCTGAAGATGCCGAGCTGGATGAGCAGGGCGCACACGAAATAGAGCAGTTTCCTCAAATCCTCCTGAAACTTGAGAATCTTGATGCTGGCCATGACCACCAGGGGCAGGATCATGCCCAGCAGGATCTGGAGAATGACCAGGCTCATGAACAGCTTGGTGGACACGAGCTGGGAGAGGATCTTGATCGACTCCTCGCTCTCGTACAGGCGGTGGATGAAATCGAGGGCTTCGATGGAAAAGTCGACGATCACGGCATAGAACAGGAAGGATGCCGTTTTGTCGAGGCATTTCATGTCGATCTTTCCGCCGCGCAACGGGATGATGATCATGTACAGGAGCATGACGATGGCAATCCCCGAAACGATGGCGGAGAACAGAAAGACCACCGGCATCATGACGCTGCTCCACCAGGGGTTGGCTTTGACGGAGCCGAAGATGAAGCCCACGTAACCATGGAGCAGAAAAGCCGAGGGGATGCCGATGATCGTGATGACCTTCACGGTCTTCTTGTCGAAGGCCACCGCCTTTTCGCTGATGTCGGTGGAAAAGAGGGAGAGGATCTTGAGCGTCCATTTCTTCAGGCCGGTGGACTCTCCGGCCCAGACGATCATGTCCCGCCTGTATTCGAACCAGATTTCCAGCAGCAGGACCACCATCAGGTACCAGAGATACACGAAACCGAACATGGCCATGGCCGAAGCCGGGTTCGGCGTCATGAACATCTCGTAGGAGCGCTCCGGCCGGCCGAGATGCAGCTGCAGCGGCAGGGGGGCGATCAGCAGGAAGGCCAGCGCCGTCAGCAGGGCAAGCCGGTACGTGGGCTGCAATTCCTTGACGTTGAAGACCTTGACGAGAGAGGCAAGAATGAAGGCCCCGGCGACCAGCCCCGTGATGTACGGATAGACCACAATGAGAATCGACCAGTGGATCTCGATCTCGTTGGGATAGATGAATCCGATCACCTGCTGCGACAGTTCTTTGAAATTGTGGGCGGCTTCCATGTCAGTTCACCTCGCCATCAAGATTTGCATAATACACCTTCGGGTCCGTGTTCAAAGAGGGTTTGAGCACGTGCATCTTGTGTATCCGGGTGAAACGGCCCAGGGGACTGGCGAAGCTTTTCATGTCGCCGAAGAGCCGGGCCTGCTTCGGGCAGACCTCCACGCAGACGGGCAGCAGACCCTTCACCAGGCGGTGATAGCAGAAGGTGCATTTATCCGCGACCCGCGTTACGGGATGGAGATAACGGGCCCCGTAAGGGCAGGCCTGGATGCAGTACCGGCATCCGATGCAGCGCTTCTCGTCCACGAGGGTCACGCCGTCGGGGGTCTTGAACGTGGCGATGACGGGGCAGACCTGCACGCAGGGGGGATGGTCGCACTGATTGCAGAGCTTCGGGACAAAGAAACTGCGCAGCATCTCTTTTTCCACGGAGAACTCGGCCGGGTCGTCCCGCGTGAGGCTGATGGTCCGGACGGTTACGCTCTTGTCCGTCCTGATCAGATACCGCTCCACCCAGGTTCGGAAGAAATAGGGTTCGGCGGGCACGTCGTTTTCCGTTTTGCAGGCCTGCATGCATCTGCCGCAGCCGATGCACTTGTTGATATCGATGCCCATGCCGTAGAAGTGCTTGGCAGGATCGTAGTCCTTGAAGATCGTTTTTGTCCAGCCGTCCCCGGAGAGCCCCCCGGCCAGGAGGCTGGAGGACGCCAGCAGACAGCCTTTTTTCAGGAATTCTCGGCGATTCATCAGATGCCTCCTAAGGTATGAGGATAATGGCACTGCCAGCAGACGTATTTTTCGCCGTGGGTAGCGATATCGACCGCCGCGATGCCCTTGCGGGGAGACGCCTTGTCATGACACTTGGCGCAGAATTCCCGCTTGTCGGGTTTGGTGGGAGTTACGGATCGCGGCGATATTTTGTGCTTTTCCGGCACCTTATGGCAGACGGTGCACTCGAGTGAGCCGTGATAGGAGGCCACCTTCGTTCGTTCAATCTGGGCATGGCAGGCCGCGCAGCGACGGGGTGTCGTGGGCGGCTTGGGGTCATGGGGTTTGTGACAGGTGATACAGGGCTTGCGCGCATGGTGCGTGTCCGGATTGATCTGGGGGAAGCCGGTCGGCCTGGAGGAATTGTAAGTATGGCAATAGGAGCATTGGTCGCGCTGTTTGGGTGATGCCGGCTTCACTTCGGAGGGGTTGTCCACGTGCTTCTGTGCGGCGCCGTGGCAGGCCTCGCAGGACAAATCGCGGTGGTAGCCGGTTTTCTTGACGTCGTGTGCCTTTTCATGACACCCCGTGCAGACCTCGGATCCGGCATACTTGATTTCCTTGCCCGCTTCCCTGATCGTGGAGGAGAGCTGTTGCAACTCCGGCTCTTTCATCTCCGAGGGGAGAATGAATGTCCAGGCGACCAGCAGGGTCGCCGCCAGTGCTACAAAGACAATAACGATTCTGACCACCTGTTCAGGGAATCTTTTCAGAAACTCTTTCATGCCGTCTCTCCCATTTATTGCCACTTTCGGTTGTCTTCGATCTTTTTGCCGCCCTCAGGGATTTCAGGAACACAGACGATGGTTCCCCGCAGCTTGGTCGCCTCACGCAGCCGCTGCTCGAGCGCGGCCTTCAGCTCGTCGGTCGGCGCTACTCCTTGTCTGAGCTGGATCTCCACCGTCATCATGTCCGTCACGCCTTCACGGGTGACCACGACCCTGATCTTTTCCACCTCTCCGGGAAACCGGGCGGCGACCTCATCGATCTGGCGGGGATGGACAAACATCCCCTTGATCTTCGTCACCTCGTCCGCCCTGCCCATGATGCCTCTGAGCCTGTAGGAGGTCCTCCCGCAGGGGCAGGGTTCATCCTCCAGCATGGAAAGGTCGCCCGTGCCGTAACGGACAAGGGGATAGCATGGGTTGTCCAGGCAGGTGACCACCACCTCGCCCGCTTGGCCGGCGGGGACGGGCTCTCCCGTCACGGGATCGCAGATCTCGATGTACAGGTCGTCGGAGAGGTGCAGCCCCCTTTCCTCGGGGCATTCGTAGGCCACACCGCCCAGGTCGGCCGTGATGTAGGCCTGGCGGACGATGATCCCGTAATCGTTGAGCCCTTTCCTGAGGGCGGGGCTGAGGATCTCTCCCGCTACGAGCGCGATCTCCATGGAGAGGTCCTTTGCGGGGTCATGCCCCTGTTCTTCCATTTTCCGGATGAGCGACAGGAGAAAGGAGGGAATGCCGATATAGCCGTTGATCTTGAGCTCTACCATGGTCCTGACCTGGATTTCGGTATTGCCCACGCCGGTCGGTACGGTGACGCAGCCGATGCCGTTGCAGGCCTCGTCCAGGAAGATGCCCGCCGGCGTCAGATGGTAGGAGAAGGTGTTCATGACCCTGTCTCCCGGCCGGAAACCCGCGTTGTAGAGGCATTTGCGCAGCCCCCAGTAATCCTCTTTCCTGCCCTCCGGGTCGTAGATGGGGCCCGGAGACACATAGATCCGCTTGAGTTGATCCGACGGCACCGCAAGAAAGCCGCCGAAAGGCGGGTTGGCCTGATGGCGTTCGGGCATCGTGTTTTTCTTCAGTACCGGGATGCCCGAGAAGTCGCTCATGCTCCCGATTTGGCGGGGGGCTACGCCCCGTTCATCGAGAAACTTGCGGTAGCCGGGCGCTTTCTCATAGGCGTATGCCAGCGTCCGGAGCGCCTCTTTTTCATGCAGGGCGGCGCGCTCGCTTCGGTCCATCCGCTCGGTTCTTTCGTTATAAAACCCCTGGTTTCGTTCTTTTCCTGTCGTGTCGGACATGACCGGCTCCTTTGTCTTGAGGGCTCGTCCGGGATCGCCTGCCGCAAGCCCCTCCTGCTTGGCGGAAGGGTGCACGCCGCTGTGCAACCCGGACATCGAGGCCGGGAGAGCGGCTCGGAAAAGACCGAAACCCGCCCCCGGACATCCATCGGATCAGATCGAGGCGACTGCCCGCCGCATCTTGATATGGCAGATCGACAGGGTGAATGCGGGACAGCCCTCTATCTGTCGCGAACCATAGAGACCTGTCCCCCACTACCCCCGGTTCCCCATTGCCGCGGCACCGGCATGGCTCTTGCCGTCGGGGGGGGAGGGGACGCTGCCGGGACCGGAACTGCCGGGGGCCGGGAGCGCCAGCCTTTCGACGCGCCCGACCCCCGGAATCCCCAGCATTTCGCCGCTACCCTGTCATTTGGGATAGGTTGCGCTGAATACCGCCGCTTCCGTCATATTGCCGGCCTTGAACACGGCGGATCCCTCTTTCACCGTGACCGGGAAGGAAAAATCCGGGATTCCCGTCCACCATTTTTCAAGCAGATCGTGGGCTACGAGCTTCTTTTCCTGAAGCTGCTGACCGCTTGCCACGCCCAGGCTCAGGAAGGACTGCCAGACGTCGAACATGGCGGCAACCCTGATCTGGTTCGTTTTTCCGGCGGGAATCCACATCACCTCCTGGGAGCCGACGGTGTTCAGAGCGAAATCCTCGAAGGCCACCGTGAAGTTCATGCTCTCCATCGCCACCGGGTAGGGGTTCGGGTTCTTGATGTCGAAGATGAAATTGAGGCCGAGGGGGGCGCCGTTGTTGCCGGCCTTTCCTCTGGTCGTTTCGACCTTGGCGCCGTAGAACCAGTAGCCATAGTAGTTGGCCGCCTCAACCCTGTTGAGGGTGACGGTGGGGGGCTGCATTTTCTTTTGCTTGGTCTTCGCCTCTTTTTCCGCGCCAAAGGCCAGGCCCGGGGCAACCAACAACAGACACAGACCAGCCAGCAGGATGCGTTTTTTCTGCATTGCTCATCTCCCTCCTTATTTGTTTCAAGGGTTCAAGTGATCCACCTCTTTCTCCGTTTGTAGTGCTTCACGTCCCGGAAGCTCTTTCGGCCGCCCACATCGGTCAGACCCAGATAGAAATCCTTGATATCGGGATTCTGCCTCAGTATTTCCGACGTGTCGTCCATGACGACGCGTCCGTTCTCCATCACGTAGGCGTAAGGAGCGATGCTCAGGGCCAGTTTTGCGTTCTGCTCCACCAGCAGGATCGAGATGCGCTCTTCCCTGTTGAGGCGGGTGATGATATCAAAGATCTCATGAATCAGCAGGGGCGCCAGCCCCATCGACGGCTCGTCCAGAAGAATCAGCTTCGGGGTGGTCATCAGCGCCCGTCCGACGACGGTCATCTGCTGCTCTCCGCCGCTGATCAGTCCGGCCGTCTCGTGCCGCTTCTCCCTGAGCCTGGGGAAGTAGTTGTAGACCATCTCCATGCCGTCCCTGATTTCCCGCCCGCTCATCTTCCTCATGTGGGCGCCCACCTTCAG
>JBFMBA010000142.1:0-13815 GCA_040755475.1 Thermodesulfobacteriota bacterium | reverse complement strand
TAGGGGAGGGTGACCTTCAGCAGGGAGGAGAGCCCCTTGACCGCCTGCGTTTCGATCTTCCGGTAGGCGTTCAGGGCCGTGTATTCGAGGGACGGCCGGACGCCCCGTCCCCTGCAGAAAGGGCAGGGGGTATAGCTGATCTCCTGGATCGTCGACTGCTTCTTCTGGCGCGAGAGCTCCATGATGCCGAACTTGGATATGTGGGAGAGCTGGATGCGCGCCCGGTCCAGATCGATGGCCTTCTTGAAGACCTTTTCCACCTCGGCGTTGTGCTTCTGGTCCATCATGTCGATGAAGTCGATGACGATCAGTCCCCCGAGGTCGCGCAGCCTGAGCTGGCGGGCGATCTCCTCCGCCGCCTCCATGTTCGTCTTGAAGGCGGTCTCCTCCACGTTCCGCTTGCTGGAGCCGCGACCCGAGTTCACGTCGATCGTGATCATGGCCTCGGTGGGGTTGATGATCAGATAGCCGCCCGATCTGAGCTCCACCCGATCCTGGTAGATGACCCGGATCTGATCCTCAAGCTGGTACTTGTCGAACAGGGGATTTTTTTCCTTGGTCAGCTTGATGACCTTCACGTTACGCGGGGCAACGGCCTTGCAATAGGCGCGCATCTGCCGGAAGGTTTCCAGGTCGTCGACCAGGATCTCCTCGATGTCCGGCGTGAAGTAGTCCCGGAGCGACCGGACGCCGAAGGCGCTCTCCTGGTAGATGAGGGCCGGCGCCGCCGTTTCCGAGGCCCGCTTCTGGATCTCTTTCCAGAGACGGGAAAGGTGCTGGTAGTCCCGTGCCAGCTCCTGCTTGGTCCGGTTCATTCCCGCCGTTCGCACGATGAATCCGAGCCCGTCCTCGGTCGTGATCTGCTCGACCAGTTCCTTGAGCCTTTTCCGGTCGCCCTCATCCTCGATTTTCCGGGAAATGCCGCTGCTTTCCTTGTTCGGAAGGAGGACCAGATACCGTCCCGGCAGCGAGATGTAGGCCGTCAGGAGCGCCCCTTTGCGCTCGCTCACCTCGCGAAGGATCTGGACGAGGACCGTCTGGCCGGCTTTCAGCGTCGGCCTGCTCCCCTCCCGGCCGTTGGTCTCGGCGAAGTTGTTGTAGCTGACGTCCTTGAGGGGAAGAAAGCCGTCCCTCTTTCCGCCGTAGTTCACGAAGGCGGCCTGGAGACCCCGCTCCACCTTCATCACGAGCCCCTTGTAGATGTTGCCCGTGATCGGTTCCTTGACGGCCATCTGAATGTTGAATTCCACCAGCTTGCCGTCCTCCACGATGGCCATACGTTTCTGCTCCAGATGAACAGCATTGATGAGCATCTGTCTTCTCATACAAATCCTTTCTATACGAAGGCGGACACATCGCCTTTCCCTGCCCTGATCACCTCGACCCCTTCGGAGAGGAGGCTGATCACGCTTGACGGAGCCGCTGCGATGATGCCTCCGTCGATTATCATGTCCACCCGTTTGCTGAAAAGCTCCTGGATCACCCGGGGGTCGCTGAGCAGCTCTCCGTCCCCGTTTTTGACGCTGGTGCTGATGATGGGAGAGCCCATCTCGGCGACGAGGGTCTGGCAGATCCGGCTGTCGGGAATCCGGATGCCGGTGGTCTGCCGCTTGGGAAGAATGATCTTGGGGACCATCCGGGAGGCTTCGAGTATGAAGGTGTAAGGACCGGGAAGGAGCCGCTTCATGATTTTGTATGCCTCATCGGTGACCCGCGCATAGCGGCTGATATCCTTGAGATCGGAACAGATGAAGCTCAGGGGCTGCTTCCGGTTGCGGCGCTGGATCTCGTAGATCCGCTCGATTCCCCGCTTGTTGAACAGATCGCACCCCATCCCGTAGACCGTGTCGGTCGGGTAGATGATGATTCCCCCGTTTTTGAGAATGTCCACCGCCCGGCGGATCAACCGCATCTGGGGGTTCTGGCTGTTGATGGCTACGAGCATCGCGTCCTCCGTCCCCATATACCAGAACCCGGGTCGATTCGCAATGACGGTTTCTCAAAAAAGTCCGTGTGCTACGCCGCTCTTTCTCCTTGTCGCGACTGGGGCGGGCGCCGAAGTATCCCCCCCGTTCACCGGCGGCCCGGTGCCTTGTGCGGGGCCGCTTGACGAGGCCGTCCCTCCCGACGCATGACAGGACCGCCGCGTGTACGCGGCCGCTCCCGTCGGCACGCCCAAGGGGCGTCACGGGGCCTTCCCCGGTCCGCGCGCCCAGGGCGTGTTCCCTGACGGCGGGAACGGGGGCCGGGGCTTCATCCATTCTTGTTCAGGTCGTCCTTGCACAGCTTGTACTGGATGCTGTCCACCAGGGCCTGCCAGCTCGCCTCGATGATGTTTTCCGACACGCCGATCGTGCTCCACACCTCTTCCCCGTCCCGGGAATCCAGGAGCACCTTGACCCGCGCCGCCGTTCCTTCGCTTCCCTCCACGATCCGGACCTTGAAGTCGATCAGGTGCACCCTGCCGATCTGGGGGTAGAACTTCGTGAGCGCTTTCCGGAGGGCGTGGTCGAGGGCATTCACCGGGCCGTTCCCCTCGGCCGCGGTCAGCTCCACTTCATCGCCCACGGAGATCTTGATCGTCGCCTGACAGAGCGAGGGCGCGTTACCGGTCTTGCCGTGCGTCACATTGAGGCACTCGAGCGTGAAGGGCTCCTTGAAGGCGCCGGTGATCTTCTTCATCAGCAGCGACAGCGACCCGTCGGCCGCGTCGAACTGGAAGCCCTGATCCTCCAGCCGCTTGATCTCCCGGACGATCTTCCGGCTCATCGCATCGTTGTCCCCCATATCGATGCCGAACTCCCGGGCCTTGAAGGCGATGTTGCTCCTGCCCGCCAGATCGGAGACGACGACCCGCTGGCTGTTGCCCACCTCTTCCGGGCGAATGTGCTCATAGGCCTGGGGGTTCTTGGCGACGGCGTTGACGTGAATGCCCCCCTTGTGGGCGAAGGCGCTCCGCCCGACAAAGGGCCGGAAGGGGAGCGGCCGCACGTTGGCCACCTCGCTCACGTAGTAGGAGAGGTTCGTCAGCTGCCGGAGCGAGTCCTCCGGCAGGCATCTGCGCCGCATCTTCAGCTGAAGGTTTCCGATTACGGCGGTCAGGTCGGCGTTTCCGCACCGCTCGCCGTAGCCGTTGACCGTCCCCTGGACCATGGTGGCGCCCGCCCGGACCGCCGCCAGGCTGTTGGCTACCGCGAGTCCGCAGTCGTTGTGGGTGTGAATCCCGAGGCGCCCGGCCGGGATGATCGTCGCCACTGCCTGCACGGCCTCGGTCAGATCATGGGGCAGCGTTCCTCCGTTCGTGTCGCACAGGACGATCCGGTCCGCTCCGGCGGCCAGGGCCGCTTTCAGTGTCGCCAGGGCGTAGCCGGGGTTGCGCAGGTAACCGTCGAAGAAGTGCTCGGCGTCGAAGATCACCTCTTTGTCCTTCGCCTTGAGATACGCGATGGAATCGCCGATCATCTCCAGGTTTTCTTCGAGCGGGATGCCGAGGATTTCTATGACATGGAGATCCCAGCTCTTTCCGAATATGGCGATCACCTCTGTTCCGGCCTTCAGGAGGGCCTTGAGGTTGAGGCAGTTTTCCGGCCGGACGCCCGGTTTTCGCGTACTTCCGAAGGCGGTGAGCCGGGCATGGGCGAAGGGAAACCCCTTGGCCATCTCGAAGAAACGCATGTCCTTGGGGTTGGAGCCGGGCCACCCCCCCTCGATATAGTGAAATCCCATCTCATCCAGACGCTGGGCGATGCGCAGCTTCTCTTCCGCCGAGAAATTGATGCGCTCCCCCTGTGTGCCGTCCCTCAGCGTGGTGTCGTAGATCAAGACGTCCAGTGTTTCCATCATCCTCCCCCATGATCAACCGGGGCGATCCTCGTGCCGCGCGGCATGAAACCCGGCTGAAACAAAAAAATCCGTCATCGGTTTGCACCTGATGACGGATTCGATCGCTTTTCGTTTTTTACGAGACTATCCCCTCAGGCTCTGTATGTCAGCCCGATAATGATGCCCATGATCGCCGCGATGGCAAGGCGCCTGCCGCCCCTATTGCTTCCGTTCATGCCCGTGAAGTCCTCTTTCCTGCTCATTTTATAAAACTTTTCCAAGGGTTTGTCAAATAAAATCTCATGTGCACAAAACGGATGTACGACAGATCTCGAGGATCGTGCTGCAGCGCTCCGTGTTGAATATCCCGCATGGACAGGGCTGGGCGAGGAGGTGGGCGCCCGCCTCGGGCGTCATCTTTCCCGCCTTTACCTTGTCGATGACGGTCCGGGTGAGTGTAGCCGAAACCATGCCGTGGCCGCACATCGTGGTGATCTGCAGAATCTGATCTTCGGGAAGAAGCGCCCTCTTCCCGTGGACGCCCAGAGAGAGGAAAGCGGTGTGCGGCTTGAGGTCGAGCTCCCCGGCCATCTTGACGATCTCGTCGATCAGGCCGCTGACCACGATGGAGATTCCTGTGTCCGCCTCCTTGAGCTTCCCGAGGATCGATCGGACCGCGTCCCGGTCTGAAAAACAGGCGGCGACGCCGTAGGCCTTGTCCAGGGTGGCCGCGTAGTCGTCGGGGTTGAGGCCTGCCTTGTAGCTCTTCCCGGCGTGGCTGGAGCCGAAGTTGACGGCCCGCTCCTCCTCGAGAAGGATGCGCAGGATCCTTCGGAGCTTGGGGCCGCACCCCTCCCGGTTGACGTAGCGGGAGGTCCGGGCATAGAAGGTGTAATCCTTTTCCAGCTGCCGGGCGGTTCCGTGGCGGTGCAGCGAATGACTCATGGAGAATCTCCTCAGGGTTCGACGATGGGGCGTCCCAGTCCCATATTGATTTTTGCATTCGGGCGGGCGGGAACCCCCATAGCCGCAAGCCTGGACCGGACGGGAAGGGTGCCGTCTTCGGCAAAGCGGGACACCAGCCCCCAGGAAACGACGGTGTCCAGATCGGCCAGGACCGGCAGCAGCCGCCCGACCACCGCCTCCAGACGCGCCTCCGGGATCTTGAACTCGAGGATGGCGGAGAGGACCTTTTCGTTCCGGAATTCCGCCTGTATCCGACCGGTGAGCGGCTCCTCCAGGAGGGCAAAGACGGCATTGTCCCTTTCCAGCTCCACGTCCATCGTCACCAGAACCTTGAGGATCGCTTCGATATCGGTCATCCGGGCGCCCGTTCCGGGGCGGCCGAACTCGAGGGCCATGCCGAACTCGCCCCGGCGGATGCGCCCCGTGACGTCGTTGGTCTTCATCTCTTCGGTGCCCCGCCCCCCCTGATTCGTCGAGGGATGCTGGACTCCCGGGTCGCTGAACTGGGCGCGGATGGCGCGGGGATACTGCATCGATTCGTCGGGCATATAGATCGCACCCGCCGGGCAGACGCCGGCGCGCAGGCAAACGCCGCATTCGACGCACTCGTCCTGGTCGATCGCGACCGTATCCCCTTTCTCCACGATGCAGTTCATCGGGCAGAAGTCGATGCATTCCAGACAGGCGATACAGGCATCAGGGCTGATCTTCATGGGTCAATCCGTACATCCGGGCGGCGTTGTCGTGCAGGATCATCCGCCCCGTCCTTTCCGCGTCTTTTTCGCTCATCAGCCCCAGGCGGACGGCATCGGTCATGACCTCGCCCAGGGCGATCTTCGCCGTCTTGGCGGCGAGCCAGGACACCTCGGGCGACCCGTGGCCGCCGCTGCCCACCATGAGCTTCGAGAGGGGGGCAAGTCCGAGCACATCGCGGTAGCACGCCACGATGCGCTGGGACGACCAGGGGGTTGTCCAACTCATATCGACCCAGACGTGGGGGAAGGTATGGGCCATCATGGCGGCGTGCTGCATCCAGGGGTGGGCGGCGTGGAGAAGGACCAGGCGCGTCCGGAGAAAGCGGGGCTGGCGGAGGATCGGGACGAGCAGAAACGGATCGGTGTTCGCCACCGGGCCGTTCCAGAGGCCTCCGGTGATCCCCGTGTGGATGTGGATGGGAAATGCCAGATCCTGCGCCTGGAGCATCGTGGCCAGCCAGACGGCCATGTAAAGCCGCTTGAAGGCCTCACCGTCCCCGGCTGCGGCGGCGGGGAAGATGCGCGCGGCCTCGTCGGCCTCCACTGGCGGGGCGCCGAACCCGACGAGCTCGCCCAGATGGGACTTGATGCCGACGAAGCCGTCCGTCCGGATCGCCTTCTCGACGGCGTCCTGGAAACGGCTCAGCAGCTCAACGTAGGAGCCGCTCGATGCGAGGAGGCTCCTCAGGAGCGGGTCCATCTGGAGGAGGCGGATTTTCCTGCCCGGCGTCAGATCGAGGACCGAATCGCCGATCGGGAGATTGGAGTCCATGACGGAGCAGACGATCCCGGCGTCCCGATAGAGGAGCGCGGCATAGGCCGCCAGACCGCTCTCCGCCGTCAGACGGTTCCTCTCGGCGGCGACCGCCTCCAGGGTCGGCTCGCAGCCCAGCAGCCCGGCGAGCCGGCAGACCGCCGTCAGAACGACGCCCATATGGGGAAAGTGGAACAGAAGCTCGTCGGTCGCGCCCCAGAGCTTGGCCTTGGCTTCGCCCGCGATGGGGGTGTCGGCGATGCCGTGAAAGAACTCCCGGGCGAGCCAGACCGGCTCGATGGTTTTCTTCTCGGGCTCAAGGACGTGACAATGGTTGTCTACGACGGGGCAGCGGGTGAAATCGGGCATAAAGACGTTCCTTCGTTCGGAATCGATGAATACCCCGATGCGCGGGGCGGACACCGCCGGCACCGGGCCGGCTGCCGGCTGATGCGGGACAGATGGTAGTGCGTCAGAAATCGTTTGTCAAACGATAAAACGGGTAAGGGCGCAATTAATGCTTGAATATGACGTGTAAATGGGTAAAATAGAACCGACGATGCAGTGCCGCCGCTGCCTTTCGGCGGTCGCCCCGGTCATACAGGAGTTGGTGAAATGTATCTGAATTACTGGGGATTACAGAAGTATCCGTTCGACAATGTGCCCGATCCGGAGTTCATGTTTTATTCCCCCGAACACAAGGAAGCTCTGGCAAGGCTGGTCTATGCCGTCACGCGCAACAAGGGTGCCGTCCTGCTGACGGGTGATATCGGGTGCGGCAAAACGATGTTGAGCCGGGTTTTCATCCAGCAGTTGGCCCAATCCGGATTCGACATCGGACTGATCACGAATCCCGCCCTGTCCCCCATCGATTTTCTGACGGAGGCCCTCTACCAGATCGGCATCAGTTGCGGGCCGGACTCCAAGCCCAGGCTGCTGAGTGTGTTAAATAACGCCATGATCGAAAACATGCGGAAAGGCCGGAGCACGCTCTTCATCATTGACGAAGCCCAGATGATTTCCGAAGAGACCCTGGAAGAAATCCGTCTGCTCCTGAATTTTCAGTTGAACGACCGATTTCTTTTGACCCTTGTCCTGATCGGGCAGCCGGAACTGCGGGACAAGATCAGGGCGTACAGGCAGCTCAGTCAGCGGATCACCAACCGCTACCACTTGAATCCCCTCAACGCCGACCATACGAGCGCCTATATTTCCTTCCGTCTGGAGAAAGCCGGGCAGGCGAACAGTATGTTCACCCCCGCTGCCGTGAGCGAAATATATAACGATTCCGAGGGGGTGCCACGTGTGATCAACAACATCTGCGATCTCGCCCTTCTGGTAGGGTTCAGCCATGGGATCAAAGAGATAGACACCGACACCATCCGGAAAGTGATCAAAGACGCGTCATAGCCGTCAGCCCGGCCCCCGTCTGCCGCCGCCCTGCGGTCTTTACCATGCATGAGACTGCGCCTATCGCGGCTTACCAAACGCTTCCGCCCGTCCATGCGCCACGCGGCAGAAATAGTCGCACCGCTCGTCCATGCGGCCGCATTCCAGGTCGGCATGGGCGGGACACCACAGGCAAAGATTCATGAGGGGACAGGCCCGGCATGTGTCGAAAAACCCGGGGTTGTCTGAGGTGATGGTGAGAACGCGCGGGGTAAAATCGAACCAGGCCTCGGCCAGCGTTCCCCGGCGCAGATCATAGAGAAAGTCACGATGCCAGAGCGACGGGCAGAGACGAAAAAGGCCGTTGCAGCTCACGGCAAAACTCTCGTTTCCTGCAGGGCACTGTAAAAGCCGCCGATCCTGTCCTTCTTCGGGGACGGCTGTTTCCATCATCCCGCATCGCTCCTCCAGCGCCGCCGAGCGTTTGGGGTCCGCCGCATCGATTGCGATGATTTCCCAGGCGGACAGCCGCTCCGCGCGTATTTCAGCGTTACGCCGGGCGTTTCGGTCAAAACGCAGGTGGAGCATGGGATCGAAGCGAAAGAAGCCTTTCGTTCTTTCGCTGCAAAACCGGGCGATGGCGGGCAGTTCATGCGCATTGGACCGCAGCGCCATGGTCTTCAGGTGAACCTTGATTCCCCCCTCGAGGAGCCGGTCCAGGCCGTGGCGGAACGTCGCGTAGGAGCCTGGAATGCGCGTCACCCGCTCATAGGTCGCTTCGGTGGCGCCGTATACGGAGATCTCGATGGAGCGGGGGGGATACTCTCTGAACAGTTTGACGTGCGCATCGGTGACAAGGGAGGCGTTGGTGAAGACGGAGACCAGCAGCCCCTTGCTTTTGAGCATCCGGTACAGATCGGGGAAATCCTTCCGGAGGAGGGGTTCGCCGCCTGTCATCAGGCACCAGAGAGAACCGAGGGAGACGGCCTGGTCGGCGATGCGGCTGATTTCCTCCGGCGCCAGTTCGTCCCGCAGAGCCGCCGCGTCGTCCGGCGGCACATTGATGCAGCAATGGCGGCAGTTGTTGTTGCAGCGGGCGGTGACCTCGAGGTCGAAGGAGAGCGGAATCCGCCTGTCCCCGAGTTTTTCCCAGAGCGCAAAATCGGGCAGGCGCGTGAAGGAAACTAACGCGTTTCGCAAGATGCATGCCTCCTGCTGAAACAGGCGGTCAGCGGCCCGGCATATCGCCTGATCCGGGTGAGCATGCCGCAGCGGCTCAAGAGGGCGATCAGAAGACGCTCCGGGCCGAGGCCCAGCCTGACATTCCTGCCGGCCCGCTCCACGCGGGTCACCCGCCCGATGATCGCCTCCCGCGGGATCATTCCGTCGGGCCTGTCCGGTATGCTGTCACCCTGGATCAGAAAGCGGTTTCCGTTGACGGACAGCACCCTGTGCAGACAGAGGAATGTTGTTTCCGGATGGACAAAAGCCGCCACATCTCCCAGGGCCGGATCGCCGGAGGCAAGGGGAGACACGCTGACCACATCGCCGTCCCTGATGAAGGGCGCCATGCTGTGCCCGCCCGCGGTGAATCGGAAGGGCAGACCCCTGGCATGAACGGCCCGCATCAGCCCGATCAGGGCCTTCCCGGAAAGAAGGATGCCGCTTTTCTGCAAGGCGGGATGCGGATGTTCAGGCGGCGGTCGCTTCGACAATCATCCTCCTTTTGAGCAATTCCTTGACGATCCCGGACACATCCGCTTCGATTTCGCCCGCATCGGCCCGGTATTGCCCGGCCAGGGCGTCGACGATCTCCCGGATGGTTTTTTTACCGTCCAGCAGATTCCAGATTTCCGTGCCCGTTTCATTCATGGAAAAGAGGTCATCTTCCATATCGCCCACCCCCGCTGTAAGAGGAACGATAATCAGGGCGCCGTCGATCTCTCTCGACACCACATCGTCGGAGTGGGAAAAAACCATGTCCATCCGGATCTTCTTCACGATGCCTTCACCTTCCTTTTGAGGTTTTCTATTCTTTCGACGCTGTCCCGGACTTCCCACGCGTGCTCTTCCTTCATGACGAGCCCCAGAAAGCGGGCCTGCGCATGGGCCACCCGGCAGAGGTATTCGACTGGCCTGTCCAGCGTGCCGTGCTCGGACCAGGACTTGGCAGGGCACTGCTCGCAGAAACCCCTCAGGAAGCAGCGGGCGCAGCGCTTGAGATAAAGAGGGTTCACGGCCCTCATCTCCTTGAGGCGGGTGTATCCGTACGCGACGGCCTCTTTCAGGGCGCCTCTTTTCACGTCAAACGTCAAACCGGGGTGACGGAGCGACAGGCAGGGCTGGAAAAGACCGTAGGCATCCACACAACCCGGACCGGTTTCGCAGGTAAAGAGCAGGTCACTGGGACGCGGCAGGAATTTCTCGAAGAATTCCGCCATTTCTGCCCTGTAACGTTCCGGGTCCCGCGTCAGGATCGCAAGGCCTTCCTCGGGAGAGACGCGCTGGCGGCGGATCCGGCTATTCTTTACGGCGGAATCCCTCCGCCCCCGCAGGTCAAAGAACATGGCGCAGGCAGGGGGGGCATCCATCCGGGGGTTGGTGGATGCCCAGGCGGCAAATTCCGCCTGCTCTTTTTTGTTGGGCGGCAGCAGGGCCCCTTTTACCACGAAGGGCACTTTTCGAGCGAGCAGCAATTGCACCCCCCTGCCGAATTCGGCGTAAGAACCGTCAACGCCCGTCACGGCCTCGTAGGATTCCCTGCGCATCCCGTAGACGGAAACCTCGATCTCTTCCAGGGGGGGGGTATCGGCCAGCAGCGCGGCGATGCGCGGCGTGATGAGCCGCGCGTTGGTAAAGAGCAGCACCCTGAGTCCCAGTCGGCGTGCAAAGAGGTAGAGCTCGGAAAAATCATCCCGCAGCAGCGGCTCCCCCCCGGTGAAACGGACGGTCATCACCCCCAGTCCGGCGGCCTGGCCGAGGATCTCCTTCCAGGCCTTCGTGTCGAGTTCGCGGGCGCGGCTCTGCCTGTCCCCGGCGGGCCGGTTGATGCAGCAGTGGATGCAGGCGTTGTTGCAGCGCTCCGTCAGTTCGATGTCGAGGCGATCCGCGGGGGGGCCTTCCCCCTTCCAGAGGGGATAGCGGCTCATGCTTTCATGAAAAACGTACGTGCGTTCCGGCATGCATCGAATCCGTTCGGGGCGGTATGTTCAAGGGATCTTCACGATGGTGTCCGCCATGCGGTCCGTCTTGTCGAAACGAAGGCGGTATGCGGGGACTTCCTGCGCCGCATGCGCGATCAGCTCCAGAATCTTCTTCCACCAGTCGGCCGTCACCAGGGGCTTCACCACATGCTGGGCTAAAAGCCGCGCTGTCGCGATTCCCCTTGTCACCGGGATGAGGCGGTTTTCATCCGCTTTTTCAAGGAAGAGGATGGCGGAAAGAGGTGCCGATCCGGGGGAAACATCCGACAGGTCGCCGTGGCTCCAGGACCCGTGGATCCGCAGTCCTTCCGGGTGGCGGCGCACGATGATCCGGTCGTCGCAGAGTATTTCCCCCTGTTCCCGCAGGAGCCTCGCCGCCGTGGTTTTGCCGGCGCCGGAATGACCCACGAGCAGGAATCCCTTCCCGCCGATCGCGAGTCCCGCGGCATGGATGAAGCAGGCCTGGCGGTCGGCCAGGGCGCGCGCCAGGAGGATCTGATCGGAGGGAAACATCGTCAGCGCGTGCAGATTGCCTTGACGGAACAGGGCCTCGTTCGGGTTGTAGATCCGTCCCCGTGTATGCCCCTCGTTGAATACGGCCGCGCTGTGAATGCAGTTGTCTCGCCGCCCGCGTATGCCCAGGTAGATCCATGACCGGTCCTTGCGGTAGATCGCCCAGGGCGGCCGGCGGTACACCTCCTGACCGATATCATCCCGATTGAACTGAGGCAGTGAAAAATGGTGGCGCAGCGAAATCATCTCTTCCGAAGGGCCGTTGGCTTCGAATTTCCTGAATTTCGGGTCAAGGGTCTGATCCGTGAAGGGGAGATCCGAATCCACCCGGATTGTGACGCCCGCGATCCGGAAATACCGGCGGTGATGATGCCGCCAGTGAGTCCTGTAAGCCCGTGTTTCGTCGGCCAGCGCGCAGAGGTACGCGACTTTCGCCGAGTACTGCCCGTGCTCGAGATAGCCGTAGGCGGGGCACCAGCGGCAGTCGCCGCGCTTTTCGCACCGGTCGCAGTCATCGGTATCATCCTCCTCGCCCCTGACCTGGTTGGCGAGGGATGGGATGAAGTGATCCCATCCCTCCCGGAGATGGCCGCCGCGCAGATCGTAACGAAGCGCCGGGTCGGTGATGAAGGGGCAGAAGGTCATGCCGCCGTAGGGATCGATGTGAAAATCCCGGCAGGCATCGATGCAGGCCGAAAAAAGGCCTTTCCCATTTCCGGACCGAGGGTGCGCCGGTGCTGTTTCATCCCTTTGGGCCGCCCCAGTTCGTTCATCGTCATCCATGACATCGGGCGTATCGAGACGGGTCATCTGCGCCGGATCCAGTCTTTGCCGCGAGATCTCGCGGTTGCGCACGCCGCTGCGGCGGGCGGAAAGGTACAGCCAGGGCGCCCCGATGCGGTATGCGGGGCTCAGGGATCGGGCAAGCTGCACCATGGCGTCGAACTGGTGGTAATTGTCGCGCATGGGGACGAGCTGTACGATGAAACCCGCTTTTGCCTCCCGGAGGTAGGCAAATCCCTGCATGGCTGCCTCGAAGGATCCGGGTGTGCGGGTGATGTGATCGTGGATTTCCGCGGTGGCGCCATAGAGGGCGACCATGTTGGTGCCTTTCCTTTTCAGCAGTGCCGCGACGGCCGGTGTGATCAGCGTGCCGTTGGTGTTGAGGGTATAGGGTAGCGAAGCATGCGTGATCAAGTCGAAGAGTTCGACGAAATCCGGACGCAGCATCGGTTCACCGCCGGAAATCGACCACCTCTGGCACCCCAGCGCCCGGGCCTCTCGGATGATCCTTCCGATTTCGTCAAGGGAGAGCTCCCCTTCACCGACGGGGTCGTTTGCCGGCAGCCGCTGCCAGCAGTGCCGGCAGTTGCAGTTGCAGCGATAGGTCAGGTCGATGTTGCCCTCGAGGGGCAGGCGCGGAATCTCACGCTTATCAATGATGATGTGCGTTTGTCGATCCACGAATGATGACCTGTAAGGAGCCCTTTCGGACGGGGGATCACCGCCGCGCAATGCCCTCTGTTTCAGGGACATCCGGGTCCCCCCCGGATCGAACCTCCGATGCCGCCGGCTGACGGGGTGGGGCCGCCGCCGCTGACGCGTTCAGGGAGGGGAGCAGGGGCCTACGACGTGACATTGGTCTGGAAGCATCTTTTCGCTTGATTGTTGCAGGTACCGGCATCGCAGCACCCTTTTTTTTGGGTCGACTGGCCGGTCAGCGTCGACATCTTGCAGCCGATCAGGACATTTTCCTCCGGCGTTCCCCTGCCCAGTACGATCAACTGGGGCGGTATCCATTTTTTTCTCTGGTCTTCCATGTTTCCCCCATTGCGCTCACGGCATCCTTTTCATACGGGTATTTCCCGATTCATATATAAAAAAATTTCAGCCGGTGTCAACCGGATTGTGTGATATCGCAGCTCTGCCCTGCCCGAGGAAAACCATTTCCAGCTTCCAGTCGGCTCCCGTTTTTTTAAAGAACAGCCAGCGGGAAAAAGGGGCGGAAGGGTCTTCGGTGGGCCACTCCTCCATGCAGACCACACGGTTGTCGTCGAGTCTCTCGAATACGCGCTTCTCGAAGAGGGCACCCGGGGTAAGGCGCTTTTTTGCCCGTTTCAGAAAGCCGCGGAACGCCCTTTTTTTCAGAGGCCCCTCCGAGGTGGGAATCGGAAAGGCGGAAACCAGCGATAAAACGGCGTCAAATTGATCGGCGCATATCGATGCGTCCAGACGCTTCACCATTTCCTCGAAGGTCTTCTTCAGGTCGTCTTTCGGTTGGACAAAGGCGCGACCCTTGAGCGAAAGGAAAGAGCCTTTTTCAAATACAAGCCACGTGGTCCTTCCCAGAAGTTCCGGAATTTTAAAGGCCGGCGTTTTTCGCAGATCGCAAAAGAAGGCGTCGAAGGGGGAG
>JBFMBA010000141.1:0-4957 GCA_040755475.1 Thermodesulfobacteriota bacterium | reverse complement strand
AAGGTTATCGGTGCTCTCGGGCTGAAATTGCATGCAGAAGCGGTCCAAGCAAGTACCTGAATCGCTCAGGGTGGTCAATTTTCGGTGATCACTACACCCCGATACTGGTCAATTTTGGATTATCACACCGAGCGACCGGACTATGGAGGCAGCATGAGCAGGTATGACGAAGTCGTGAGCGCAATCCAAGCGCGCCGACCTGGCTCGGCCCAGTGATCTTCGATCTCGCTTTCAAGAAGGGCACGGAGAACGAGAAATACGCGAGGCAACTTCGCTCGTCTGCCGGCCTTGCAGTATTCATTATCGAAAAGGAAGGCCCGGAAGGGTGGATACAGGTCGGTCGGAGTTTTGAGCGGTTTGCTCTACAGGCGACCGTCCTCGGCATCCGGCATGCCCATTTGAACATGCCTGTCGAAGTGCCGGAGGTGCGATCCGCCTTTGCCGATTGGATAGGCATTCCGGGAAGGCGTCCTGATCTCGTCATCCGTTTCGGCAAGGCGAAGCCCATGCCGATGTCAATTCGCCGGCCTTTGGAGGCCGTGATTGTTGCTTGAGGGACTGCTCAACACTAGGTACTGCCGATTGCGGTTGTCGGGAAGGCGGTCAGGGCTTTTCGACTCCTTGGGTGCGGGCAACTTGAGAGGACTGACTGGAAATAGATCGCCCAACCAGGCGTTGTAACCGACGGTCCGATCTATCACGGCCTGTGCGGGGCACAGGCCGCGCCATCCCGCCCCGCGGCTAAACGCTACGATGGGGCGGGGACGAAGGAAATAGAACCGTCCCCGCCCCATCAGTAGAGCTGAGCTTGCGCTCATTCCAGCTCTTTGCTGGGGGGCCGTTAAAAGGAAATAAAGAAACGTCAATAGACGCCCCCCATCAAATCGCTGGAACGCATGTCACATCGACTGCAATGAACGCTGCGGGCGTTCGGCAGGCTCGTGCCAATGCTCAGCTCCACTGTTAGGCGTACGAACATATGGGAGGTTGACATGACAGCCAGGCTGAGTTACAAAATGATCAATGCAGTTGGTGAAGAGAACAGCAACGGCAACACCGCCTTTGAGCAAGTCGCACTATTCGTGAATGAACATATCCTCGATGGTTGGCGTCCAGTAGGGGGAATTGCCGTTTCCGCCGTAGTAGGCCCCAAGACCGCCGGTTCGACAAGGGATAGCTGGTTCGTGCGTGTAGCGCAAACCTTGGTACGCGAAACCGAGGTATACGATGCAAAACTTTGGAGGATATATTATGCAAAAACAGCTCACTGCAATTATCGAACGTGAAGGCGATGGCTACGTTTCGCTCTGCCCGGAATTTGATATTGCCAGCCAGGGCGATACAATCGAAGAGGCTCATAAAAACCTTCGGGAAGCGCTCGAGTTATTTTTCGAAACAGCCTCCCCCAAGGAAATTCAGACACGCATGCATGAGGAAATATATGTGACCCGCGTGGAGGTTGCCGTTGGGTAAGCTCCGCATTCTTTCCGGTAGACAGGTCTGCGACATTCTTTCACGCCATGGCTTCGTGGAAATACGGCAACGTGGCAGCCATATCGTGATGCAGAAGCAGCTTTCTGATACAACGGTCACCGTTCCGGTTCCAAACCATGCCGAGCTGCGTATTGGAACACTGCAATCCATTATCCGACAATCTGGCATCTCAAGGAGTGAATTTGAATCATAAATGCCCAACGAGTGCATCGAGGCGGACGGCGGAAAGCTGGCCGTGGTGCTGCGCGTTAGGGGTCATGGCCGCCGCCGTTCGGCCCCAGATGGAAAAGCTGAACATCACCGATGTCCATTCCTTCGACCGGAAGCACCTCTCGCGCCTCAAAAGCCTGAAAGGGATCGAACCGTGAGGGTCAATCTTATATCGAACACCTGTCTACTATTTGGCGAAAGGATTACTCTTTCGGCTCATAGATGCACAGCGGCTCTTCGGCCAGGTAATCCCCGGTCAACTCGTAGGCCCGCGCCCGGCAGCCGCCGCAGACCCGGAGAAATTCGCAGCGGCTGCATTTGCCCTCGTACAGGTCGAGATCTCGGAGGTTCCGGAATATGTCGGAGCCGCGCCAGATCTCCGGAAAATTCTTTTCGGTAACCTGGCCGCAGTCGAGCTCCAGATAGCCGCAGGGCTGAACCTGCCCCGTGTGGGAGATGAAGCAGAAAGAGATACCCCCGAGGCAGCCCCGCGTCATCGCGTTGAGGGGGTGGCCGCCGCCCTCTCCCTTACCTGGCGGTTTCCCGGTTGACGCACCGGCCGGCACCGGTTTTTCCGTCACGCCCCTCCGCTCTTTCTGCCTCTGGTGGAATATCCGGAAGTAGTGGGGTGCGCAGGTCGCCTTGAGCTGGATCCCGCACCCGAGCCCCTCCTCGTAGAACCAGTTCAGCGTCTGTTCGTAGGCCAGGGGGGTGATCGCCTGCTCGGCCAGCTCCTTCCCGCGCCCCGTCGGGACAAGAAGGAAGATATGGTGCGCTGCGGCGCCGAGGCGATGGGCCAGGTCGTGGATCTCCCGGATCCGGGCAAGGTTGACCTGGGTGATCGTCGTGTTGATCTGAAACTCAAGCCCCGCCTTTTTCAGCGCCTCGATGCCGGCAAGCGCCTCCGCGAAGGCGCCCGGGACGCCTCGAAACGTGTCGTGGCTGGCCGCATCGGGACCGTCCAGGCTGATGCTCACCCGCCGGATGCCGGACTCGATCAGTTTTTTCGCGACCGCTTCGGTGACAAATGTCCCGTTCGTCGCCAGGACCATCCGCAGCCCGAGGCTGTTCCCGTAAGCGGCGATCTCGTAAATGTCCGCCCGCAGGAGCGGCTCGCCGCCCGTCAGGATGATCACCGGCTTTCCGACCGCCGCGATTTCGTCGAGGAGACGCAGGCACTTCTCTGTGCCGAGCTCCCCCTCGTAAGGTCCGCAAAGCGCCGAGGCGCGGCAGTGCCCGCACGCCAGGTTACAGCTCCGGGTCACCTCCCAGGCAACCATTCGGAGGGTGTCGGGTAAAAGATGTGATTTTCTTTCCGTCATTTTCTTTATGTCCTATGTTACTAGAATTTTCGCGATATCGGGCGCGAAATAGGTGATGATCATATCCGCCCCGGCGCGCCGGATGGCCGTGACCGATTCCAGCATCGCCCGCTCGCCGTCGATCCAGCCCATCTGCGCGGCCGCCTTGATCATGGAATACTCGCCGCTCACGTTGTAGGCGGCAAGCGGCAGGTCGAACTCCTCCTTCGCCCGGCGGATGACGTCGAGATAGGCCAGCGCGGGCTTGACCATGATGATGTCCGCCCCCTCGGCCACGTCGAGGGTGATCTCACGCATCGCCTCATCGGAATTCGCCGGGTCCATCTGGTAGGCCCGCCGATCCCCGAAAGCGGGGGCGCTGTCCGCCGCCTCGCGGAAGGGGCCGTAAAAGCAGGAGGCGTACTTCGCGGAGTAGGCCATGATGGGAAGGGTATCGAAACCCGCGTCGTCTAGCCCTTCCCGAAGGGCGGCGATCTGGCCGTCCATCATCGCCGACGGCGCGACCATGTCTGCGCCCGCCTTTGCATGGGAGACGGCCGTCTCGGCGAGGACCTCCAGGGTGTTGTCGTTTGCCACATCGTCATCCTCCAGCATCCCGCAGTGGCCGTGATCCATGTATTCGCAGAGGCAGACGTCGGTGATGACGAGGATGTCGGGGACCTTCTCCTTGATCCCCCGGATCGCCCGCTGAATGATCCCGTCTTTGGCCATCGCCTCCGAGGCGATCGCATCTTTTTTTTCCGGGATCCCGAAGAGGAGGACCGCCGGTATCCCCAACGCCTGGACCCGCTGCGTCTCCCGGACGAGATGGTCCACCGACATCTGGAAGATCCCCGGCATCGAATCGATCGGTTTTTTCACCTTTGTCCCCGGAACCGCGAAGAGCGGATAGATCAGGTTGTCCACAGAGAGTCTCGTCTCCCGGATCATCCTCCGGAAATTCTCGTTTTTCCTCAGCCGCCTGGGCCGGTAATCGGGAAAGTTCATATGACCTCCTTTGCCCTGCTTTCGTTTAATGCCTATCGGCCTGCACGATTAACATCCGTCGATACCATGCCTATTTACTGGCCGGCTCAAAAAAAGCGGCGAGGGCATCGACCAGGCCCGGAATCGTGTAGCGCTCCTGGAGGATGTCCACAGGAAGCCCCGCCTTCCTCGCCGCGGCTTCCGTCACCGGACCGATGCAGGCGATCCGGACCTTGCCCGGGAGATGAAAACCGGGGCCCATGATCCGAAGGAAGTTCACCACCGTCGAGGGGCTCGTAAAGGTGATCACATCGACCTTTCCCTCATCGAAAAATGGGATCAGCTCGGAGGCGCTGCGATTCGAACGGACGGTCCGGTACGTTGTCGCGATATCGCAGCGGGCGCCCATTCCGGCAAGACCCTCGGGGATGACGTCGCGGGCCTCCTGGGCCCTCGGGAGGAGCACCCGGCTTCCCCGCAGATCCATTCCGGCAAAGGCCTTGACCACCCCCTCGGAGATGAACTCCTGCGGAACGAGATTCACGCGGATTCCCAGCGCTTCCACCGCCGAGGCCGTGGCCGGACCGATGGCGGCAATCCGGATCCCCTTCAGGTCCCGGATGTCCCGTCCCCGCTCCCGGAGACGCCGGAAGAAAAAGGCCACGCCGTTGGCGCTCGTGAAGACGATCCATTGGTAAATCTCCAGACGGTCGATCGCCCCGTCGAGCTCTTCCCACGATTCGGGCGGTGCGATCCGGATCACCGGGAAGGGGATCACCCGCGCCCCTTTGCGCCGGAGAAGTTCGGACAGCTCTTCCGCCTGGATCTCCGGACGGGTGATGACCACTCCGCGGCCGAAGAGGGGTTTCGTCTCAAACCAGCCAAGCGTCCCCCGCAAGCCTACCACGGTGCCGACAATCAATATGGCCGGCGGCGTAAAACCCCGTTCCTCGGCCTTCCGCACG
>JBFMBA010000140.1:0-5345 GCA_040755475.1 Thermodesulfobacteriota bacterium | reverse complement strand
TCCGCTTCGCCACCAGCTGGGTGAGGAAGAAGGGACCCTTGAGATTGGTCGCCATCACCTCCTCGTAGCTGGCTTCGGTCATCTCCAGGAGGTCCGCCCGCCGCCTGGGCGCCATGGCGGCGTTGTTCACGAGCAGATCGATCCGCCCGAAGGCGCCGAGCGTCTCGGCGACCAGCCGCAAACGGTCCGCCGCCTCGGCGATGTCGGCCTGGACGAGGATCCCGCTCCCCCCGGCGCCTTCCACCCCTGCGAGCGCCTCCCGGGCCGCCTCGGCGTTTTGGCGGTAGTTGATGACGACGCGCCACGTCAGTCCGGCGAGCGCCACCGCGATGGCGCGACCGATGCCGCGCGCCGCGCCCGTGACCAGTGCGACTTTTTCATTCATGGTCCTTCACCTTGCTGAGCGCCTCGAGGAAGAAGTATTCGCCCCACATCACGCTTTCGTCCACCCCCAGGCCCTTGCGCTGGTGATACATGCCGTGCATGAGGATGCCCTCCCAGCCCGGCGTGCCGTCGGCGAGGAATTCCGGCGTGGTGAGGGTGTCGAGGATCTGCAGGGCATACGCCCGGTAGCGCTCCGCTCGGGCCGCGTCGCGGGTCAGTTGCGAGAGGTTCAGCATGCCGCTTGCCGCGATGGCGGCGGCGGAACTCTCGCAGGGCAGCATGGGATGCGGCTCGTCCCAGTCGTTCGGCGGGACGCCGTGCGCAGGCGTGCGCTCGATGTAATGGTCGGCGCACGCCTCTGCCGTCTGCAGAAAGCGCCCGTCGCCGGTGAAGCCGTGCGCCGTTCCGAAACCGTACAGGGCCCAGGCCAGGCCGCGCGCCCACGAGGAGTCGTTGCGCCATCCCTGATGGGTCGTCTGACCCAGGAACTCGCCGGTGGTCTTGTCGAAGATGCCCTCGTGCGACGTGCTGCCGTCGCCCCGGACGAGCCGCTTGCGCGTCGTCAGGCAGTGCGCCGTCGCCTTGCGGAGCAGCTCCCCGTCGCCGGTCCGCTGCGCGGCGTAGAACAGGATCCCCACGTTCATCATGATATCGACAAAGAGACTCTCCTCCGCCACGAAGGAGCGCAGGTACTGGCCCTTCTCGCGGAAGCGCAGGCCCATGGTCCGGCCGGCTTCGATCACGACCTGCTCGACGGCGGCATCGCCGGTCAGGTCGTACCACCGTTTCCAGGTCGACCAGAACAGAAATCCGAGGTCATGGACGCTGCGGTCCGTCTTGCGGTGTTCGATCAGGCGTGAATAGTGTTCCGCCTGGGTCCGCCAGTAGCGCTCGCCGGTCCGTTCGTGGAGGAGCCACAGCTGCCCGCCCAGGAACCCTTCGCACCAGTTCGTCCACGCCTCGCCGTCGTGCTTCCAGCGGCCGTGGGCGGTGTACATGGGAAAATAACCGGGGTGCGCCTCGATCAGGCGGCGCAACTGCCGCGCGGCGAACGCGAAGGCATGGTCCGCTTTTTTCTTCAACTGGGCCATATTTGTCTCTCGAAAGTGTCATGCCATGTGAACATCAAAGGTCTTTTGCTGCTTCTTCTAGGCCCAGGCGCTTCAAGGTCTCCGTCGTGGGTATGCCGGTCTTGGGATCCCATCCCATCTGTGTGTAATAGTTTTCCACCATCCAGTCCCATTTCCGCATGATGTCGCGCCCCTGCGCCGGACCGTCCAGCGGCACGGAGCCGTAGCGGGCCGAGGGCCGCTCGAGGTCCTTGTTCAGGCCGTGCCGGATGTTGAACATCCGCAGCTGGTTGACGATCCGCTGCCCCAGGGTGAAGGCATCCTCGAGGGTCCAGTTCCAGCCGGTGACGGCATTGAAGCACTCCAGAACCATTTTGGGGGCCGGCGACACCAGCCGGCAGGTGCCGACGCAGTCGTCAAACTGCCGGATGCCGTTGTATCGGGCGTTCAGGGTGGAGACCTCCTCGTGCGAAAAGGGATCCTTGACCGGTTCCATGTCCACCAGCTCCGGATGCACCCCGGCCCAGGTCGCCTCGATGGTGCCGGTGTTCGACAGACAGGTATCCATCAGTTCCGACCAGCGGAATTTCCCCCGGTGGTCATGGCCGCGGGGTGCGGCGCCCTTGAGGGTGTAGACGGCCCAGTCGGCCGCTTCCCCTCCTGCCGCCTGGGACGCCCGCATCACCCCTTCGGCGAGCCATTTCCCGATGCACCCCTCTTTCCGGGCGATGCGGTTGAGGAGCGTCTTGACGGACTCCACATTTCCCCAGGTCAGATCGAGACCGTCGGTCTGATCGATGGTCAGGATTCCCTTTTCGTAACACTCCATGGCCCAGCCGACCACCCAGCTCGCTTCGTTGCAATCGATTCCCAGCCGGTCGACCTCGTTGGCGAGCATGACGACGGCGCCCAGGTCCGTGTTGCCGATCTGGGGGCCCCAAGCCGCCAGCTGCTCATACTCGGGCTCCTCCCCGACAAAGCCGCTGTAGGGCCCCTCGGTGACGGTGACCTCCTTGACGTGGGCAAGGCCGCACCTGTAACAGGGTTTGGAGCGGACTTTGAAGTGGGTCCTCATGTACTGGCCGTTCATCCTCTCATGCTCGGGGTATAGGTTCGTGGTGTAGTTTCTCACCGGAAGGGATCCGTCGTTGTGGATCCTCGAAAAGCTTCCGCCGGTTCCCCAGAGGTCGTACTGGCCCCCCGAGCGCGTCTTGGCGTACGCGAGCATCGCTTTGGCCTTCTCCTTGAGCGAGGGGGGATCGAAAACCCCGAAGGCGGGTTTTGCGCGGTACGCCACAACCGCTTTGAGGTTTTTCGAACCCATGACCGCTCCCAGGCCGTTGTGTCCGGCCACATGGCCCTCATCTCCCGTGATGCAGGCGAAGCGGACCCCATGCTCGCCCGCCGGTCCGATGGCGAAAATGCTGACCTCCGTTTTCTTTGCGCCGAGATCGGACCGAATCTGCCGCTCCGTCTGATTGACGTCCATCCCGGCCAGATGCCCCGCATCGTGCATTGTTGCCTTGCCGTCCCGGACGACCAGGTAGGTGAGCGCGGGGGATTTGCCCGTGAAGACGATCCCGTCGTAACCGGAAAATTTCAGATAGGCGCCGAAGTATCCGTTTGCCTGGGATGCGCCCGCAAGATGGGTCATCGGGCCCTTCGCCGCAATGTTGATCGTTGCGGCGCCCGGCACATCCGTTCCCGCCAGCGGTCCCGTCGTCCAGATCAGGCGGTTTTCCGGATCGTCCCATTCCACCCCTTGGGGAACCTCCTCGTAGAGAACCTTTGCGGCCAGGCCTACACCGCCTACCCACTTCTTGACCGTATCCAGCGTCAGATCCTCCGGCGAGGAGCTGCCGGCGGTGAGATCGACCCGCAGGATCTTTCCCGCATACCCGATGCCCGTCAAATCTGTCGTCATTGCCCTTCTCCTTGATTGTCTATGAATCAGTTATCATGATTTGTGGGATAAATCTATCGCTTCGAGCCCCGTGCCCGATCGGCTCTTGACCATCATGGCCAAAGTCATTGACTGTTTCGCAAAGAAACAATATGGTTGCACCGCTTCCTGCGGTCAGGGCCCGGTACGGCGGTCAAGGGGCACATAGAGACGTCATGACTTATTTGGGACACCTTTCCAGAACGGATCCGCTCCATGGGTATCTGCGCTTCCACATTCTTCCCCAACTCGGCTGCGACGGACTTGTCCCGGATTTCCGGGTGTACAGGCTGCGGGCATCGAATCATGTCTACCTCTACGAGGAGGCGATCACCCGAACGCGTGTGGTGGGGAAGTTTTTTTCGGGCGTCGCGGGCCGCTCGGCGGAGGCGGCCTGCCGTCGCATGGAGCGGGAGTTCAGCAACCTGAATTATCTGCGCGGTATGGGCTTTAGCGGCTATCCGCACTACATCCCCCGCCCTCTGGGTCGCAGCGCCGGTATGAACTGCCTTCTGGTAGAGGAGTTCTGTAACGGGACGTCCCTGGACATCTACATCCTACGGGCGATCCGGGAAGGCGAGCGCGAAGCCCTCTTTGAGAAGCTTGCCTCGCTCGCCTGTTTTCTCGCCACCCTGCACAACAGGACCGCCACCGGCGACCGTGTGGATGTGAATCGGGACTGTGCCTACTTCGACCGGATCGTGGATCAGTTAAAGGGCTGGGGACACATCGGCTGGGAAGAGGCGGAGGATCTCCACCGGTTGAAGGAGCAGTGGCGGGAAAAGGGGTTCATGTGGGAGGACAGCCAGGTCCTCGTCCACGGTGATGCGACCCCAGCCAATATCCTGTTCGGCGACGCTCCCTGGGTGATCACCGTCGACCTGGAGCGGATGAAGCCCGCGGACCGGGTGTTCGACGTGGGGCGGGTGTCCGCCGAGATTAAGCATTTCTTCATGCAGCTCACGGGCGACAAGGGGCTGGCGGAGCCCTTTATCGGGCATTTTCTCTGGGAGTATGCCTGCCACTTCCCGGACCGGGAAACGGCCTTCGGGTCCATCGTCCGCCGCGTACCGTTCCACATGGGGATCACCCTGCTGCGCATCGCGCGCAACTCGTGGATCACCAATCAATACCGCCGGCTTTTGCTCGATGAGGCAAGGATGACATTGAGGTAGGGGGCTATGGCAATCAAGGGGATCCTTTTTGATCTTTACGGGACGCTGATCGATATCGAGACCGACGAGTCCATGGAGGAGATATACCGGGGAATCGCCCACTATCTCACCTACCAGGGGGTATGCCTGCACCGGTGGGAGGTGCGGGACCGTTACTACCGGATCATGAAGCAGCAAAAAGAAGAAGGCGGCGAGGAATTTCCGGAGATAGACGTGGAGGCCATATGGAACGCCCTGCTCAGGGAGGAGGGCATTCATACAGCCTCTGCACGGCGGAGACTGGCCCTGATTCTTTCCCAGATATACCGGGGCATCTCTCGGAAACGTCTCCGGCTTTACCCTGACGTGAAGCGTGTGCTCGACGAGCTGCGTCCCGCCTATCGCATGGCCCTCGTCTCCGACGCCCAACCCTGTTACGCCCTGCCGGAGATAAAAGCGCTGGGTCTGGACGGCTACTTCGATCCCGTCATCATCTCCGCGCGTCACGGATACAGGAAACCCGATAGTAGATTGATCGAAAAGGCCCTCGACATCATGCAGCTCGTCCCGGAGGAGGCGGTCTATGTGGGCAACGACATGTATCGTGACATCTATGGGGCGAGCCGGCTCGGCATCAGGACCATCTTTGTCGAATCCAATCAGGGGGAGAAAGGCCATGAAGGCGTCACGCCCGACTACATCGCGCACCGGTTCGAGGATATCCTCACGGGAGTGGAATGCTTGCGATGATGATTGAAAAAAGTCTCTTCCATTCCGAGGAAAGGCAGCGGCGGA
>JBFMBA010000139.1:0-5953 GCA_040755475.1 Thermodesulfobacteriota bacterium | reverse complement strand
GGGGGCGGGCTGGTGGGGATGACCGTGACCCGTGAACTGTCCCGGGCGGAGGTGGAGGTCGTCCTGGTGGAGAGGGGAGAAAGGCTGGGCGGCGGCGCCGGAGACCTGCGCTTCTATTACGACAGACCCGACGACGTCCGGCGGCAGATGGGCGAACTGATCGCGGCCCTGGAAGGCGCACGGAACGTTCAACTGCTCAAGGGGTCGAGGCTCAGGCGCCTCGACGGCCAGTTGGGCCGGTTCCGGGCGGTGGTCGACACGGGTGACGGCGGGGAAAAGACCCTTGAGCCCTCCGCGGTGGTCCTGGCGACAGGGTGCATTGTCCGGCCGGTGGACGCCACAGGCGGCGGCGACCGATGTATCGGAACCGCGGTCATGGAAAAGCTGCTTGCCGAAAACACCGACGCGCCCATCGTCTGGGGGGGCCGTCCGGTGAAGTCGGTGACCTTCGTCCTGGATCTGACCGACGACGACGTGAAGATCCACACCGTCAACGCGATCAAGCAGGCCGTTCTGCTGCAGGACAGGGGGTATCAGACGGCCGTTGCGGCCAGGGACCTGAAAGTCTCCGTTGCCGGAATGGAGATCCTCTATCGCCGGGCCCGGGAAAAGGGGGTGCTTTTTTTCAAATACGACGACCCGCCCGTGCTGCTGCACAAGGACGGCGAGGTCAGCGTCCAGCTCCAGGATATGACCGCGCTGCGCAGGCAGGAGTGGGAAACCGTCACGCTCCCCTCCAACCTGGTGGTCATGGGGGAGACGTTTGCCGCCGATCCGGAAACCCCGGAACTCTTCCGTGTGATGAAGCTTCGCACCGGCACGGGCGAGCGGCTGGTCGATGACAACCCCCAGCTTCCGCGGGTGATGTCGAACCGGCGCGGAATTTTCCTGGCCGGAGCCTGCCGCTTTCCCCAAATCGTCCCGGACTCACTGAACGAGGCCCGCGCCGTCGTCCAGGAGGTGATGGCGCTCCTTCGGGGAGGGTCCTACACCCCCGAAAACCCCGTTGCCGAAGTGGAGAGCGGCAAATGCGCCGTCTGCTATACCTGTGTGCGGCTCTGTCCCCATGCCGCGATCGGCGTGGAGCGGTACGGGGATCGCAATGTCTATTCGGCCCCGGTGGAAACGGACGAAAATAGGGTCTGGCAGGCGGCGCGGATAGAACCGGCTGCGTGCTACGGTTGCGGCATCTGCGTGGCCGAGTGCCCCGCAAGGGCCATCACCCTCTACCGGTAACGGCCCGAACCGGGCCGTACGCCCGGAACAGGGCCGTCTGAATACATTCTTCGTTTTCGGACCCGGGACAGCGGCTGGCCGCGGATCCGGGTCCGCTGACACATTCAGGAGAGTCCATGTCATCTTTCGATCCAAAAATCGTTGCCTTCTGCTGCGAGCAGTCGGGGGTTCCCGCCGCGGAAATGGCGAAGCATCTCAATCTGAGCCTGCCCGAACGTCTGGAACTGGTTCCCGTGCCCTGCTCCGGCCGCATCGAGACGCTTCACCTGCTCAAAGCCCTGGAGGGCGGCGCGGACGGCGTTGTGGTCTTCGCCTGCCATGAAGAGAACTGCCGTTACCTCAAGGGCAACGTACGGCTCAAGGGCCGCGTCGAATACGCGAGGCGGATCCTGGCAAAGATCGGACTGCAGCAGGAGCGCCTGGAGATCTTCCGCCTGGCCACGAACAGCGGCGTGAAATTCGCGGAGTTTCTCGCGCAGAAAGCGGATCAACTGGGACAATTGGGCCCGAACCCGGGTAAAAAGGAGTGAACACGAGATGATAAAAGCCGAACAGAAGCCCATCGAAGAGATACTGGAATACCTTGCGCCCCACGACCACATCCTGCTTTCGGGGTGCGGCGCCTGCGTGACGGTCTGTCATGCCGGCGGCGAAAAAGAGGTTGCCCTGCTGGCATCGGCTCTCAGAATGGCCCGGCAGAGCGCCGGCAGGCCGCTGGAGATTCTTGAAGTCACGCCGGCCCGGCAGTGCGAACCGGAGTTCGCCCAGGAGCTGACCGATACGATCGGCCGGGTCCAGGCGGTTCTGTCGCTCTCCTGCGGCGTTGGCGTGCAGACACTGACCCGTCATTTTCCCGTGACGCCCATCTACCCGGGCGTCAACACCGCGTTCCTCGGGGAAACGGTCGAGCACGGCCTCTGGGCGGAGCGCTGCCAGGCCTGCGGCAACTGCATACTGGAAAAGACGGCCGGTGTCTGCCCGATCGCCCGCTGCGCCAAGCAGCTGCTGAACGGCCCCTGCGGCGGTTCGTCGAACGGCAAATGCGAAATCAAACGCGAGACCGACTGCGCCTGGCAACTGATCTACGACCGCTCCAAGTCCCTGGGGCAGCTGCACCGCCTGACGGAAATCATTCCCGCCAAACAGTGGGGGACACAATCCAGAGACAGCGGACCCAGAAGCATTGCAAGGGAGGATCTCAAGGTATGAAATCGGGCAGCAATCTAGAGAAGGTATTCGAACAGGGACATTTCGCCGTGACCTCCGAACTGGGACCCCCCAAGGGCAACGATGTGGGTGTCATCCGGAAAAAGGTCGACTTCCTGCGGGGCTTCGTCGACGCCGTCAACGTCACGGACAACCAGACCGCCATCGTGCGCATGTCCAGCATCGCCACAAGCGCCTTTGTCATCCAGATGGGGATGGAGCCGGTCATGCAGATGGTGACCCGGGACCGGAACCGCATCGCCATGCAGAGCGACCTGTTCGGCGCGACGGCGCTCGGCATCAAAAACATCGTCTGCCTCACCGGTGATCACCATACCTTCGGCAACCAGGTCCACGCAAAGAACGTCCATGACCTGGATTCCGTGCAGCTGATCCACATGGTCAAAACGATGCGCGACGAAAAAACGCTCATGGGCGGAGAAGAGAAGATCGAAGGGGAGATCGGCATGTTCATCGGCGGCGCGGCCAACCCCTTTGCCGATCCCTTCGAATTCCGGGCGCTGCGCACGGCAAAAAAAGCCGCCGCCGGGGTCGATTTCATCCAGACCCAGTGCATCTACGATATGGTGCGTTTCAAGGAATGGATGAAGATGATCAGGGACCTGGGCGTCCATGAGAAAGTCCATATCATGGCGGGCATCACCCCGCTGAAATCGGCGGGTATGGCTCGGTATATGGCCAAGAACGTGGCGGGAATCACCATCCCGGACGCCCTGATCGACCGCATGGCAAAAGCCGCCAAGGGCTCCGAAGAAGGCATCAAGATCTGCGTCGAACAGATCCAGGAAGTCAGAGAGATCGAGGGGGTACATGGTGTCCATCTGATGGCCATCGAATGGGAACAGATGATCGGCAGGATCACCGAGTCGGCCGGTCTGCTGCCCCGTCCCAAAGTGGACTAGAGGCCCCCTTCTCCCCACACGGCTGGATTGAAGATGCTGCAGTCCATTATTGAACTGGCGAATGATGGCATACTGGTCTTCAATGACCGCCTCGGGGTGGAGTATGCAAACCGCACGATTTCGCTGATCACCGGTTACGGGCACGGCCGGATACTGGAGATGACCATCACGGAGCTTCTGGGCAGCCAGAGCCGTGCCCTGCTCGAAGACATCTTCTCCCACCCCGAAAAGTACGGCGAAAAGACCTGCACGGAAATCCAGTTCACCACCGCCTCCGGCCAGATCAGGGACGCGGAAATCTGCATCGCCCTCGCGACGCCCCCCGACAGGGCCAACCGGGCCTACGCCTATGTCCGCGACCTGACCGACGAGCGGAGGATCGCGAACGAACTCCGGGAGGCGAACGAATTTTTCAGGAACCTGATTTCCAGTTCGGTCGACGGCATCATCGCCGCCGACATGAAGGGGAATATCTTCATATTCAATCAGGGAGCGGAAACACTCACGGGGTACACGGCGGAGGAGATGATCGGCAAGGTGCACATCACCCGGCTGTACCCCGAAGGCGTGGCCCACGACATCATGCGGCGGCTCCGGAGCCCCGACGAGGGGGGAACTGGAAAGCTCAACCCTTCCCAGCTCAATCTGGTGAGCAAGGACGGCGAAGAGATCCCCTTCCAGCTGTCCGCATCGCTGATCTATGACAGCACGGGCAGGGAGATCGCCAGCGTGGGCATATTCACCGATTTGAGGCCCCGCCTGGACATGGAACGCAAGTTTCAGGAAACCCACCTGCAGCTCATCAGCTCGGAAAAACTGGCCTCCCTCGGCAAGCTCGCCGCGGGCATCGCCCACGAGATCAACAATCCGCTCGGCGGCATCCTCATTTACTCCAGCCTGATGCTGGAAGACCTTCCGGAGAATGACGCCAAGCGGCAGGACCTGGCCCGCATCGTACAGGAGGCGGGCCGCTGCAAGGAGATCGTCAAGAGCCTGCTGGAGTTCGCCCGGCAGAGCGAACCGAAGATGGAGCCGGTGGACATCAACCGGGCCATCACCGAAGGTCTGTTCTTTCTGGAAAACCAAGCCCTTTTTCACAACATCCGGATCATTAAGAAACTCTCCCCTTCGATCCCCTTTGCGCTGGGCAACGCCGGGCAGCTCAAACAGGTGTTCATGAACATCATCGTCAATGCCGCCGAAGCGATGCACGGCGCCGGCACCCTGACCATTTGCTCCTCTTACGATCCGGCCCCCAAAAGCATCACGATCACATTCACCGACACGGGAGAGGGAATCCCCGAAGAAAACCTCAGCCGGATATTCGACCCCTTCTTCACGACAAAGGAAATCGGCAAGGGAACGGGTCTGGGGCTGAGCACCTCATACGGCATCATCGAGGCGCACGGAAGCAAGATCGAGGTGAAAAGCAAGGTGGGCGAAGGGACGACCTTCACCATCTCGCTTCCACCCTACCCCGAAAAACAGCCGATCATCGAAAGCTCTTCGGGGGAGTTGGGTATGCCCATCCAGGATTCCGGCAGACCGAACGAAGAAGCGTGAGGGTTCCGATGGCGGCCGCAGGGGGGTGCCCGATCCCCTCAAAGCGCTATCAAAGAAAAGATTATTGTAGTATGTATTCATGCAAAGAAGGAGGAGGCCATGGCAAAAAAAATTCTGGTTATTGACGACGATCCGGACCTGGTCGAGGCGACATCGATGATTTTGAAGTCCAGGCAGTTCGATGTGATTGCCGCCTACGGAGGAGTCGAGGGGCTTCAGAAGATCAAAAGCGAGAAGCCGGACCTGATCGTCCTGGATGTCATGATGCCCGACAAGGACGGGTACGCGGTCTGCAAGGAGCTGAAGGCCGATCCCGACCTCTGCGACATCCCCGTCCTGCTGCTGACCGCCGTGGTGTCCCACATTTCCACCACCCGTTACAGCCATCAGATGGGGATGGAAACGGAGGCCGATGACTACATGGACAAACCGGTGGACCCCGCCGAACTGGTCAAGCGGATCGAGGTGCTCCTTTCCAGGCAGTAACCGATCACTGTAAAGGGCGACCCCTCGTTACCCCGCCTCCCGAAGGAGGAGTTATGCCTGATCCAGTCACAAAAATCATGGTGATCGATGATGAGGAGATCATGCGCGACGGATGCACGCGCATCCTCTCCAAGAACGGCTGGTCTGTCGTCACGGCGGAGAACGGGGAGGCCGGCCTCGCCGAACTGGAGAAATCCCCCCGGGAGATCGACATCATCCTGCTGGACCTGATGATGCCCGGCATCGGCGGCATGGAGGTTCTGGAGAAAATCCAGGTCCTCCGGGACAGTCCGCTGATCATCGTCATCACCGGCTATGCCACGGTCGCCTCGGCGGTGGAGGCCATGAAAAAAGGGGCCTACGATTTCATTGCCAAGCCCTTCACGCCCGATCAGCTTCGCATTGTCGTCAAAAGGGCCCATGAACGGCGGGCCCTCCAGAAGGAAGCCGAATTCCTGCGCAGCGAGCGCGAACGATCCCTCCGGGATGTGGCGACGGAAAAATCGCGCGTGAACACCATCATCAACTGCATGGGCGAC
>JBFMBA010000138.1:0-3698 GCA_040755475.1 Thermodesulfobacteriota bacterium | reverse complement strand
TCGGACTTCCCCAACATCCTCTTCCCCAGGGAGGATGAGATCGACACCCTGCTAGGCTATAACCTTTCGCCGGCATTCTACGACGCCGTCTTCCGCGGCAACGGTCTTCGCCTCATCGGGGAGTCCGGTCAGATCCGTCCGTAGTCGTCGGCGAGCCGCTCGATGTCGTCCTCCCCGAAATAGTCCCCCGTCTGAACCTCGATGAAGGCCGCTTCCGCGGCACCGGTGTTCAGGATCCGGTGGGCAGCGCCCCGGGGGATATCGATCGCCGTCCCCGGCCGCAGGGGAATCTCCCGACCGTCGAGAGTGACCACCGCCTCCCCCGCAATCAGATACCAGTGCTCCGCCCGGCGGCGGTGGCGCTGCAGGCTCAGGCGCTTGCCCGGGTAGACCACGATCCGCTTGACCTTGTGGTCCGCCTCGTCGGCAAGAACGGTGAAGTGCCCCCACGGGCGGTGATCCGTCTCCTTCATACTGGCCTCCGTACGACCTGCTCTTGCGCAGTTTGTACATCATATCCCGAAAGCGCGCATTGGAGATTTTTCGGGCCCCCTGCCCCCGCAGCGCAGTGTACGCAAAGACGATTGTTTGAGCGCTGTAGCGCGAGTTTCGTCTTTGCAGCGAAGCGAGGCGGTGCAGGGTCGAAAAATGTCCAGCGCGAAGAGGGATCCTGATTCCCTGGCTGCGTAAAGGTCATTTTTCTATACTTATGGACTTATGGCCCCTGGCATACTCCCATCAGAAAATGTACTCATTTGGACGTGATGACCCACACGCCGTCCCAGGCTTCGGGCGGCTGCTCGATCAGGGCGCGGCACTTCCCGGCATAGGCAAGGGCGGCCCGGTCCCGGTTCCCGAGGCCGGCGAAAATCGACTCAGCCCTGTCGAAACGCCCGCGGTAGAATTCCGCCAGCCCTTCGGCAAACATCGCGAGGTCCTCCCTGCGGGCGGCGTGCTCCTCCGGGGACAGGGGCTCGTGGATCGTCACCGGCTCCCTGCGGCCCACGACGGACACCCTGGAGAGCTCCCTCGCGGGAAGGGCCCCGGCGAGCAGATCCAGCGTCGCCTGCGATATGAGGGAGTAGGTCCCGAACTGCTTGTTGATCCCCTCCAGGCGGGCAGCCAGATTCACGGCGTCCCCCAGCATCGTGTAATCGAAACGGGTATGGGAGCCCATGTTTCCCACGACGGCCGGACCGCTGTTGATCCCGATCCGCATGAGAAGGTCTGCGCCGATGCGCTCCCGGAAAGCAGGCCTCAGCTCCGCCAGTTTCGCCTGGCAGCGCAGGGCCGCCCGGACGCAGCGCAGGGCGTGATCGGTCTGGGGCAGGGGCGCGTTCCAGAAGGCGATGATGGCATCCCCCTCGTACTTGTCGATGGTTCCGCCTTCCTCATGGATGATGTCGGTCATCGCCGACAGGTAGTCGTTGAGCAGGGCGGTCAGGGCCTCGGGCTCCAGGCGCTCGGAGATGCCCGTGAACCCCTCGAGGTCCGAAAAAAAGATGGAGAGCTCCCGCCGCTCGCCGCCGAGCTTGAGCCGCTCCGGGTACCCGATGAGCTCTTCGATTACCGCCGGGCTCAGGTACTGCCGGAAGGCATTCTTGATGAAGCGCTTCTGCCTTCCTTCGGTCGTGTAGTAGATCACGCCGGCGCCGAGCAGCGTCACCGCGACCCCGAACTGCTGGACGACCAGGGGAAGCCAGTAACCCGCCCAGTATGCGGCTGCCGCCGCCAGCCCGGGCAGCAGCAGGAAACATCCGTACACAACCAGGCTGCCGGCGATGCCGGAGACGAGCGCGGTCCCGATCCCGGCCATCAGGGCCAGCAGGAGGGTGACCGCCAGGACCGGCCCCGCCGGCACCGGCCGGATGAAGTCCCCCGAAAGAAGATTGTCCAGCGCCGTGGCATAGATTTCAACGCCCGGATAGACGCCGGACAGGGGCGTCGGGCGCAGATCGAAGAGGCCCGGCGCGGAGAAACCGAAAAAAACATAGCGGTCCCTGAACAGATTCTCCCCGGTGATGACGGGCGCTTTTCCTTCCCGGATCCGGAGTTCGCTCTGGATGACGGCCGCCGCGCTGTAAGTCCCGTGGGTTCCCGACACCCCGCGGTAATTGAGGACTGCGTAGCCCCTGTCATCGACGGGCACATGGTGCTCTCCCGCGTCGAAGGCCCGGCGGCCTATCCGCAGAGGCGTTTCCGGAGCGGCCGCCAGAAAGGCGCCCAGCGCCGGGGAGGGCAGGATCCGGCCGTCGAGGATGTCGAACATCCGGACCCGGCGATAGACATTGTCGGGGTCCGGGTCGAGACGCGTATTGGCCAGGACCGCGCTGTTCGCAGCCACTTCCGGAACGGGAAATACGCCGCGGTTGGAGCGGCCCGCGCCGGCACCGGTTTCCGCCTGCCACGCGCCGAGGCCCTCGATCCGGAATCCCGGCTCGGGCAGGGACGCCGGCCATTGCCCCAGCGCGCCGGGGGCGTCGCTCAGGAAGACCGAACCGACGAAAGGCGGGCCCTTGGCGATGGCCCCGCCGAACGATTGGTCGTCTGCGACGCCGTAACTGGAAGGCTCGGTGAACAGAACATCGAAGAATACGGATTTCGCCCCCTGGCGACGGCAGAAATCGAGAACGAGGTTGTACACCTCTCTTGGCCAGGGCCAGGACAGGGCGTTTTCCTGTCTGCCCCAGTCGAGACTGTTCTGGTCGAGCAGGATGAGCCGCACGCGGTCGGTGGCGGGGCCCGGCCTGGCGAGCAGGCCGACCCTCCAGTCCCAGGCCCTGCCTTCCCACCTGTCGAGCCATCCCGGCAGCCAGAGGGCCAGCGCCAGCGCAAAACCGATGCCGCCGGCCGCCATCCCCTGCAGCCCTTTCCTCCAGAGGGGTGATGTGGTCATCATGTGCGGCCCTTTGCCGGGAACGCGGGGTTACAGGCCGGTCACCCGGCTAGTTGCTCCCGAGCGCCTGGCTGAACCGCTTCTGCCGCGGAGCGGGCGCCGTGACCTGGGCGTAGGCCAGCCCCCTCTTGCGCAGCTCGGCAATGCGGTCGTCGGGCGCCGGATGGGTCTTGGCAAAATCCAGGCCTCCGGCCTTGAGGTTCTTCTTCATCACGGCCAGCATCTCCACGAGTCCGGCCGGATTGTAGCCGACACGCCGGAGGATCGTGACGGCGGCCTGGTCGGCCTCGTATTCGGAGGCGCGGGCGTACCCCCTGTTGATCAGCGTGCCGGTGATGTCGGAGATCGTTCCTCCGAAGGTCTGGGTCAGAGACGCCAGCTCCCGCGAACCGAAGGTTTTGGCGCCTTCCGCGGCGATCGTGGTCAGGGCCTCGGTCACCCGCGCCTTTTCGATCGCCTGCATTCCGTGCCTGAGCTGGATGTGCCCGATCTCATGGGCCAGGACCGCGGCCAGGGCGTCCTCGTTCCGGCAGCAGCGCAGCAGGCCCCGCGTCACGAATACCAGACCGCTGGGGGTGGCGAAGGCGTTGATGTCGTCCGAATCCAGGACAAGGAAGTGATACCCTCCGAAGATGGCCGGCAGGTCCGACGCCTGGGCCAGGGTCTGGCCGATGAGGTTCACGTAGTCGTTGACCGCCGGGCGGTCGTAGGCCCGGTACCTGCCCAGGACGACGGCCCCGACGGCCCGCCCGATGTAGTATTCCTGCTCCGGCGTGAACTCCTCGGCGCTGCGGGAGACGGC
>JBFMBA010000137.1:0-7347 GCA_040755475.1 Thermodesulfobacteriota bacterium | reverse complement strand
GGAATCGGACATAGCGGCGGGCGCCGTTCGCCAGCAGGATATAGGTCTGGCTGTCGGTGGTCGCCGCGAAATTGCGCAGCGCGCCCCGGCGCCATCGGGGCTCATGTGCGATGAGCGCCAGCTTTCGCGCCTCGTCGCGGCGCAGGGCCGCAAGCACCTGCGCGGTGATGTCACTCTCCTCCACGATCGCAAAGGGAGAGGATCGCAGGGCGTCGCGGACCGCCGGGAGGGCGTCGGCCTGGAAGAAGTCGGCGTACAGGAAACTCCCCCCGGGAACCAGGACCCGCCGGACCTCCCGGAAAAAACGGTCGCGCGACGGGTAGCAGTGCGAGGACTCCACGTTGAGCACGGCGTCGAAGCAGGCGTCGCCGAAGGGCATCTCCTCCGCATCACCCGGAAAGAAAGAGACGCCCGGCGCACCGGCGGCCATCCTGCGGGCGAGCGCCACCGCCTTCGGGGACAGGTCGAGCCCGAAGGCCGCCCTCGGCGAGAGCATCCGCGACAGATGCACCAGTCCGCCGCCCCTGCCGGCGCCCACATCGAGAATCACCTTGCCCGCCAGGTCGGCCGCCCCCGCCACATGGAGGTAGAGACGCAGAGCAAGCTCCTCACCCTGAAAATCTTCGTCCGCGCCGGCGTCCTCAAGGTAGCCGTAGTTCATCATCCGGAAGGCTTCGGGCTGCCGCGCGGCGACCCGGTCGTAGATGAACCTCCAGAAGCGCTTGCGAAAGAGGCGGGTGTCATGGACGGCGTCGAGCGCCGACAGCAGGATGCTGGACATCGGTGGGCTCCCTCGTGACGCGCCCGGTCGTCAGGGCGGGATCTCCCGGCAGGATCGCTTTCTCAATGCGCCTCCCCACCCCGCCCCGGGTGGAAATCGCGGGATGTGCTTCCGGTCATGAACATTGTTTCCGGTGTCTGGAGTATAGGGCGGAAGGATCGGACCTGTCAAAGTAAAATCGGCAGCATTTTTCTGTCAAACAACGGGGGTGCGGCGAATTATCTTGACACCGATCCTGATTCGCTCTTATATACCCCCCGTAAAAAAAGCCCGATCACCGGTCGCCGCTTCCGCTTCTGCCGCCCCGTCAAAGGGCGGCTGACTGATCCGCGGCCGGTGCGGAGGCGGCCCTCCAGCGTGATCGCCCCCCTGTGCGTCAGGGGGATTTTTTCACATGTACGGCTGTGATGCGCCATGATGACTGAAAAGACATTGGGAATCGACATCGGATCCACCACCCTGAAGCTCTGCCTCCTGTCTCTGGACAGCGGCGTCGAGCATGCGATCCTGCCCCACGAGGGAGACATCCCCGGAACGCTGACCCGGCTGATCGGACGTCTCGGGATCACCGGGCCGCTGCGCGGCGTCGTCACGGGAAACGAAGGGCGCCGTCGCGTCGCGCTGCCCGAAGTGATCGCCGCGGTGGCCATCGAGAGCGGTCTTGAGGCTCTGAACCTCAAGCCCCGCGCCGTCGTGTCCATGGGCGGCGAGGATCTGGTGGTCTACGTTCTCAACGACCGCGGCCGCATGGTCAACACCTACTCCGGCAACAAGTGCGCCTCGGGGACCGGTGAATTCTTCCGCCAGCAGCTCGGCCGGATGAACCTGCGGATCGAGGACATCAATGATGCCTGCGATGGCGCGCACCCGCATCGCATCTCAGCCCGCTGTTCCGTCTTCATGAAGTCGGACTGCACCCACCGTCTGAACAAGGGGGAAGCGAGCAAGGGGGACATTGCCCTGTCGCTGACCAAGGTGATGGCGGACAAGGTCTCCGAGTTTCTCACCAAGGCGAAGATTTCGAGCGGCCAGGTGGTGCTGATCGGCGGTGTGACGCAAAACCGCTTTCTGGTCGATTACATCCGTGAAGGGAGCCCTGGCATTGACTTCGTCCTGCCCGATCAGGCCCCCTACTTTGAAGCCTTCGGTGCGGCGCATCTGGCCCGGAGCCTGGGCGCCCCGCTGCCGGAAGGCGAACCGCTCAGGCCGGGCATCGCGCTCGTGTTCAAGACATTCAAGCCCCTGTCGGAGTCCGCCGGCCTGGTGCATCACGCGCCGTCGCGTCGGGGCGCCTACGTTCCCGACGCGGAGTACGTGCTCGGCGTCGACGGCGGCTCCACGACGACCAAGGCGGCGCTCATCAACGTAAAAACGCTCGAGATCGTGGCGGAGCACTACGGACGTACCCACGGGGATCCCGTTGCCGCGCTTCGGGGATGTCTGCGCGAAGTGAAAAAGCAGCTCGGCGGTCGCAAGCCGCGAATCAGCCTTGTGGCCACCACCGGGTCATCGCGCGAACTGCTGGGCGTCTTCACCGAGACGGCCGGCGTCTACAACGAGATCATCGCGCACACCGTGGGCACCACGTACTTCCAGAAGGATGTGGACACGATCTTCGAAATCGGCGGGCAGGACGCCAAGTACGTATTCATCAACAACGGCGTCCCGATCGACTACGCCATGAACGAGGCCTGCTCCGCCGGCACGGGGTCCTTCCTGGAGGAATCGGCCTCCGGCGACCTGAACATCCACTCCGCGCCGGAAATCGGACCGATCGCCCTGCAGGCAAAGGCGCCGCTGAAGTTCGGCGAGCACTGCTCGGCGTTCATCAACTCGGACATCCGCAAGGCGATGCAGCAGGGCGCGGCGCGCGAGGACGTGGTGGCGGGCCTGGTGTTTTCCATTGTCGCCAACTACCTGAACCGCGTGGTCGGCAACCGCGCCGTCGGCGACCACATCGTCCTTCAGGGAGGCGTCGCCAAGAACCCGGCCATCCCGCTGGCCTTCGCGCAGATGACGGGCAAGCCGATCACGATCCCGCCGGACCCCGAGCTCATGGGCTGCTTCGGCGTCGCCCGGCTGGTGCTCCAGAAGCACGAGGAAGGGCTGATCGCCAAGGGCGACTTCGACCTGGACGCCATGATCGACAAGGAGATCACCTACCACGAAGGGTTCACCTGCAAGTCCTGCGAGAACCTCTGCCCGATCCGGCGACTCGAGGTCGGGGGGCACCGTTATCCCTTCGGGGGGCGCTGCTCGCTCTACACAAACCAGCGTAAGAAGCGGCAGATCCGGTCCGCCGAGGCGGTCGACTACACCCAGGAGCGCACGCGGATGCTCTTCGAGGAGTTCGCCCCTTCGCCGGAAACCTTCCAGGCCCGAAGCAATCACGTCGTGGGGATCCCGCTGGCCTTCTCGGTCCATTCGCTCTGGCCTTTCTACGCCTGGTTTTTCCACAGCCTCGGGGTCCGGGCGGTGATCTCGACGCGGATCGTTCAGGAAGGGATCGCCAAGCAGGAGAGCAACTACTGCTTTCCCGCCGAGATCGCCCACGGGGCGATCCAGGACGTGATTGACAAGGAGGCGGACTACCTCTTCCTGCCGCACTTTCGCGACATGCCCACCCTGGAGGACGTCCATGCCTGCGTGTGCCCCCTGACCCAGGGGCTGCCCTTTTACGCCCGACACGCCTTCGGGCTGCACGACGACCGGGTGCTCCGGCCGCTGGTCTCCTTCGGCCGCGGATTCGATGCGAGCCGTGGCGCATTCGAGGAGATGGCGGAAAAGCTCGGCTTCTCCCGCGCCGAGGGCAGCCGCGCCTACGATGCCGGCATCGGGCAGTACCGGCGATTCCTGGCCGCCTACCGGGAGCTGGGCCGGAAGGTGCTCGGCGAGGTGCGGGCGAACCCGGATCGCGTCACCATCGTGCTCTGCGGACGCCCCTACAACGCCTTCACGCGGGACGCCAACATGGGGATACCGCGCAAGTTCACATCCCAGGGCGTCACCGTGATCCCCTACGACATGATCTACGATCCGGACGACGAGATTCCGCCCAACAACTACTGGTACTACGGCCAGGAGAACATGAAGGCGGTCCGGCAGGTCAGGAAGACCGACAACCTCTACCTGGCATGGATATCGAATTTCTCCTGCGCCCCCGACTCGTTCATGCTCCACTACGTCCGCTGGCTGATGGGTCAGAAGCCCTACCTGGTCCTCGAGATCGACTCCCATACCGCCGACGCGGGGCTCGACACACGCGTCGAGGCGTTCCTCGACATCGTGGAGAGCTACCGGCGACACATGCGCCCCGTCGAAGAAAAACCCTTCCAGCGGCGCTACACGGTGGCCCATAAAAAGGAGTACTGCGACATCGTCGACGGTCAGACCGGCAGGCGGCTCGACATACGCGACAGCCGCGTGCATGCCATATGGCCGCCGATGGGTGACCTGTCAACGGAGGCGATGAACGTGGCCTCGCTGCGCCAGGGGATCCGCTCGACCCACCTGCCGCTGCCCGACGTCTACAGCACCCAGCTCGCCCGCAACGTGGCCTCGGGCAAGGAGTGCATCCCCGCGCTGCTCGTGCTGGGCTCGATCCTCCAGTTCTTCCGCGACAAAAACCCTACCTCGGGCGACGACATCTACCTGATTTTCGTGCCGTCGACGCTCGGGCCCTGCCGCACCGGGCAGTACTATGTCTTCTTCGACCGGCTCTTCGAGGAGATGGGCTGGGAGAACGTGGTCCTGCTCGTGGGCAGCTCGGAGAACTCCTATCGCGAACTGGGCCCCACCTTTTCCCGGGATCTCTGGCGCGGGGTCATCCTGGGCGACACCTTCACCGACATCCGGACCTCCCTGCGGCTGCTGGCCCGCGACCCGGAGAGCGCGCTCACGCTCTTCCGGTCCGTCTGGCAGGACGTGATGCGCGCCTTCCAGGCAGACCCCAGGTCCCTCGACCGGGAACTGCGCCGCGCGTCGGACCGTCTCGCCCGGATCCCGCTGAAGGGCCGCCTCGACGAGGCGAAGAAGGTCCTGATCATGGGCGAGATCTATGTGCGGCGCGACAACTTCTCGGTGGAAGAGGTGTCGCAGGCGCTCCTGTCGAAAGGGATTTACCCCAAGGTGACGGGCGTGAGCGAGTGGATCCACTACACCGACTACGCGCGCAAGTTCATCATGGAGGGCCGGCGCAGGCGCGATGGGTGGCTGCGCACGCTCCTGAGCGGCGGGATTAAGGAGGAGGCGGTTTACCTGGTTGAGAAGGCCTGGATGGAGAACGTGGAGGAGCGGATCACCGCGGCGCTCAGACCCACGGGCCTCGTGCCGCACGTGCCCCACGACATGAACGAGATCATCGGCGAGGGGCGCCACGAATTCGTCGATCCGGAGCTGGAGAGCGAGGCGACCGTGTCGCCCGCGGTGGGCGCGGCGGCGATGAAGGACGGCTATTCCGGCGTGGTCATCATCGCTCCGTTCTGCTGCCTGCCCGGACGCCTGATCGAGGGGGTCTATGCCCCCTGGGCGAAGGCCCGGGACTACCCGGTCCTCGCGCTGGAGAACGACGGGCAGCCCTATCCGCCGAACATCGTCTCGCGGATGGAGGTCTTCGCGCACAATGTCCTGCGGTTCGAATCGAAAGGGCATTCGAACTGAAGGCCGCGGGAGGAGAGGGACGGATGAAAGAAAAACTGCAGCCCAATACCCCCGATGGCGCAAAGCGGGACGCGATCCATGCACAGAAGGCGGCCAGGGTCTCGGACCAGCTTCACCGGAGAAAGAGCACGGCGCCCCTCTCCCGGCAGAAGCGCGTCGTCTCCCACCAGGTCCCCAAGGTGCGCGACAAGAAGCACACCGACGAGACGATCAACCTGCGCGACTTCGACCAGATCATCGAGATCGATCCCGATCGGCGGATCTGCATCGCCGAGCCCGGGGTCCCGTTCTGCCGCATCGTCGATCAAACCCTGCCCCTGGGCCTGGTGCCGATCGTCGTTCCGGAACTGAAGACCATCACCATCGGGGGGGCGGTGGCGGGCTGCTCGATCGAGTCCATGTCTTATGTGTACGGCGGATTCCACGACACCTGCCTCGAGTACGAGATCATCACCGCCAGGGGGGATGTTCTCACCTGTACGCCCGGCAACGAGCACGCGCTCATCTTCCAGATGATGCACGGCTCCTTCGGGACGGTGGGCATCCTCTCGAGGCTCGTCTTCAAGCTGATCCCCGCCAAGCCCTTCGTCCACCTCCGCCACGAGACACACCGGTCGATCGACAGCTATATGGCGTCGATCTGGTCCCACTTCGAACGCCGGGACGTGGATTTCATGGACGGGATTATCCACTCGCCGTCGCACCTGGTCCTGTGCGTCGGCGATTTCACCGACAGCGCGCCCTACACGAACCGCTACGACTGGCTGAAGGTCTACTACCGCAGCACGGCCGAGCGCACCGAGGATTACCTCCGGACGCCGCACTATTTCTACCGCTACGACCAGGGCGTCACCAACGTGCACCCCAAGTCCTTCATCGGCCGGCTGCTCCTGGGCAAGTTCCTCGGTTCCTCGCAGATCCTCCGGCTCGCGGAGAAGTTCCGCTGGCTTCTGCTGTCCGACGACCGCCCCGACGTGACGGTGGACACCTTCATCCCCTTCTCGCGCCTGAAGGCATTCCTGGAATGGTACGCCCGGGACTTCGACCATTTTCCGCTGTGGGTCGTCCCCTACGCCCGGGTCCACGACTACGAGTGGCTCACCGACCGCTTCTGGTCCAAACTCGACGACCGGCTCATGATCGACATCGCCATCTACGGGATGAAGCAGCGGGGAGAGACGAACTACTACCGCCTGATGGAGGAAAAACTGCAGGAGCTGGGGGGAATCAAAACGCTCATCTCCTACAACTACTATCCGGAGAAGGAATTCTGGACGATCTTCAACCGCGCGAACTACGACACGGTCAAGGCGATCACCGACCCGGACAACATTTTCCGCAACCTCTACGAGAAGACCTGTCGCGCGGCCATGGGTCTGGACTAGCGGCCTTTCACATCACATGCGCGGGCCTTTGGGTCAAGGCTTTTGGGACAAGGTCCCGCTCAGCCTCCCGACGCAACCCCCGTCAGTTTCCATCGCCGATCAGCGGCAGCACCTTATCCACCTTGAAGTAGATCAGGAATTTGGAGTCCGTCCGGTATTTGCCCTCCACTTCCGGATACTTCTTCCGCCGGATCTCGTCAATCAGGGGGCTGTCCTTCTCCTCGCGGGTCTTGGTCAGGTACAGTCTCCGGCCCTCGTAGCCGCCCTCCTCCTTGAACAGGTAAACGGCGTGCGGATTCTCCTGCAGGTTGGCGTGGGTCAACCGGTCCGCAGCTATGAAGGCCACCGTCTCGTCATCCATGAAGTGCGGGCGGCCGTAGATCGCCGCATTGACCCTGCCCTCCGCGTCGGCCGTGGAAAGAACGCCGACACCCTTGTTGTCTTCAAAGTAGTCGCTGAGCTTCATGATGCCTCCTTTGCTTTTTTATCCTCTGTCGTCTATAGTAAGTCAGCTCCCGAGGA
>JBFMBA010000136.1:0-6403 GCA_040755475.1 Thermodesulfobacteriota bacterium | reverse complement strand
AAGCGAGGAGGTGCAGGGTCGAAAAATGTCCAGCGTGCCGAGGGCGCATGATTTTCAAAACTTTCATCTCATCAAAAAACCCCGTGGAGGGGGGCCCCGCAGCGGGGGCAGGACGACCCTTTCAGGTCCAGACGCTCGATGGCGAATCCGTAGCGGCCGATCAGGAGATGGCCGCACCGGGCACAGCGGGTGTTTTCACCGGCGTCGCCGGGGAGATTCCCGCTGTAGACATACATCAGGCCGGCAGCCTTGCCGATTTCAACGGCGCGGTGAACGGCGTCCGTGGGCGTCGGGGGTGTGCCCGTCATCCGGTACCGAGGATGGAACCGGCTGATGTGCCAAGGCGTTTCCGCGCCGAGCGACACGATGAAGGCGGCGAGATCGCCGAGCTCTTCCCGGGTGTCGTTCAACCCGGGGATGAGCAGGGTCGTCACCTCGACCCAGACCCCCATTGCCTTCATCCTCCGGAGCGTGTCCAGAACCGGCTGCAGGCGCGCCCCGCACTGGGTTTTGTAGAAATCATCCCGGAAGGATTTCAGGTCCACGTTCGCCGCATCGAGGCGCGTGCCCAGGAGCTCCAGCGTCTTGGCCGTCATATATCCGTTGGTGACAAAGACGTTCTTCAGCCCCTCATCCACGGCGATACCGGCGGTCTCCCAGGCAAATTCGAAATAGATGGTCGGCTCCGTGTAGGTGTAGGAGATGCTGCTGCATCCGTTCCTTTTCGCCTGTTCGACGATCTGCACCGGGGTTCTTTCCCGCCCGGCGACAGCGGTTATACTGCGAGGCAACTGCGAAATCTCGTGATTCTGGCAGAAGGCGCAGCGGAAGTTGCACCCCGCCGTGGCAATGGAGTAGGAGCGCGAACCGGGAAGGAAATGGAAGAGGGGTTTCTTCTCGATGGGATCGGTGTTTTCGGCGATGACCTTTCCATAGACGAGGCTGTGGAGAACCCCCTCCCTGTTCTCGCGGGCGGCGCAGAGCCCCCGGGCGCCCGCCTCGATCCGGCAGCGATGGGCGCAGAGCGCGCATCTCACCCGACCGCCGGCTTCCTTTTCGTAGAGAAGCGCTTCACGAGCCATGTTTCCACCCGCTGACGACCCCGGGCACCGGCCGCCTGCCGTTCGTGTTGAGCGAGACGGGATCCCCGATGGTCTGCTGGATTGTCCGGTAGGAGAAGGTGACGTGAAAGGAAAGGCCGAAGAAGGCGCCGAAGGGATTGTACATCACCGGGAGCCGCTCCTCCATACCGGCGCCGGAGCCATACCAGCCCCAGGGGAGGAAGATGACGCTTCCCCACTGGACCCGAACCCCCTGGAGTTGACTGCGGATCATGGCATGCAGGCGGGTGAGATGAAAGAAACGGGGTTTCTTGTCGGACGATGCATCCAGGAGGCGCGTCAGGCGACCCTGGAGTCCGATCGGCGAATAGCGGTTCATCGCCCCGATGAAAACCCGTCCCCGGCAGACGCGGATCGCTTCGGCGACGGCCAGACCGGGATCCTCGGTGAATTCCAGCGTCGCGATCAGCGTGACGATATCGAACTCGTTGTCCGAGAAAGGGAGGTCTTCCGCCTTTCCCGGATGTAGATCGGCATGCTGTGCGAGCCGCTGGCTGGCCAGCGCAAGCAGGAAGGGCGACGAATCCAGGCCCGTCACATCGCATCCCTTCTTCCTGAAAAGATCCAGATGGTCGCCGCTCCCGCAGCCGATGTCCAGGAGCCGCTCACCGGCCCGCGGCAACGTCAAATCGAGGATGAGGCTCTTGATCCTGCCGTTGAGATAACGGCCGGTCGGCGTGGCCTGCCAGTCGTCGTATGCGGTTCCCGCTGCCCCGGTCATGATGCCTGGTCTCCCTCAGCCGCCGATCGCCGGCATCTCCCTCACGCATTTCTTGATATGGCCGTCATCGCAGGAGTCCTGATGCGCCTTCGGCTTCCGGTCGATCACCCTTTGGATCAGCTCCCTGATATCCTGATCTCCGCCTCCCCGCCGGAGCGGGCCTTTGAGATCCACCTCGTCGTCGGAAAGGAGGCAGGCCCGGAGATGACCGTCCGCCGTCAGGCGCAGGCGATTGCAGGTATGACAGAAGTGGCGGCTCACGGGACTGATGAAACCGATCTCTCCGGCTCCGCCTTCCAGACGGTAGATTCTCGCCGGACCGTTGTTCCGGGCGCCTCTCCCATTGACCGCCCGCAGGGACCCCAGCCCCTCGATCCGTTCCTTGATGATGCTGTTGGGAAGGTATCGGCCGTTGCTCTCGATACCCGCCTCGCCCAGGGCCATCAGCTCGATGAAGCGGATCTGATAGGGATGCTCGATCGTCAGCCGGGCAAAATCCAGAATCTCGTCTTCGTTGAACCCCTTGATCGCCACGATGTTGATTTTGATCGGGGAAAAGCCCGTCTCGCGGACTTTCCTGATCCCCCGCAGGACGGACCGGATATCGCCCCCCCGGGTGATTTCCGCGTATTTTTTCGCATTGAGCGAATCAAGGCTGATATTGATCCGCCGGATCCCCGCCTCATAAAGCCGCTCCGCGTAAGGCTCCAGCAGAATACCGTTTGTCGTCAGGCTGATGTCCTTCAGTTCGGGTATCGTCCGGAGCGAGGCGATGAACGCCGTTACGCCGCGCCGGACCAGCGGCTCGCCGCCGGTGATCCGGACCTTGGTGATCCCCTCCCCTGCCGCGATCCTGATGATCCTGCGGATTTCCTCATACCGGAGGATGTCGTCGTGTCCGATCAGGGATAGCCCCTCCTTGGGCATGCAGTAGGCACAGCGGAGGTTGCACCGGTCCGTGACGGATACTCTCAGATAGTTGATATCCCTGTTGTATTGATCGATCATAGCCGGCAAGCCTGCTCCCCTGTCTTTCCATGAACCGGAAAACGTCATCTAGCACAGATTCCGGACCATGACAAGCCGTCACTCCCTCACGCCTAGGCCCCGTCAAAATCGGCTGGATGAGGGTCCCCAGACGAACCTTTGTGGAATTTTCGGGTGCCCGTCTCGGCGAGGGAAGCGTCCGCGAAGCGGCCCATTCCCATTGTCTGAGCCCGCAGGGCGAGTTTGGGAATGGGAGCGGCCGAGCCGTAGAACGGGCCAAAAATTTAACAGGTGAGTGGCGGGACCCTCTTCCAGCCACATCAGAGTGATGGCGCCAACTTTGACGCAGCCCTGCCCTCACGCATTTCTGTCCCTGTCACGAATTTCTCCCTTGACACACCCCGCCATCTTTACTATTTATCAGGCCGGACAGGATGACGCCCCGGCGGGTGCGCACAGCGTGGCACCCTGGATCCTGTCGCAACCGCGAAACCGAATGCCGGGGGCGCGCACCGGAGACGTGACGGGGGCGGGCGGCTGCCTGCTTCCGGGCTGGCGGATGTTACCTAAAATTGGGACAGCTCCCCTATTGTACCGCGAAAAAAGGGGAGCTGTCCCCGTTTTACGCGCCGGTGAAACGGGGTGACTTTCGGCATCGACAGAGGCAGGGCATGCGGAGTGACCTGTTTTTCAGCAATGCCCTTGCCCTTCCAGTAAAAAAGAAACGGGAGAAGCACCATGGAAAAAATGCCCATTACCCGGGCGGGATTTGCGAGATTGAAAAGAGAACTGGAAGTCCTCAAGACCGTCTCCATACCGGCGAACATCAAGGACATCGAAACGGCGAGGGCCCAGGGGGACCTGTCGGAAAATGCGGAATACTCGGCGGCGAAAGAAAGACAATCCTTTCTCCACGGCAAGATGCAGGAACTGGAAAACGCCCTTGCCACATCCAATGTGATCGACCTGAAGAACCTCTCCTGCGACAAAGCGGTCTTCGGCTCCTGTGTCACCATCGAGGACAGCCATGACGGGAAGAGAACCACCTACCAGCTTGTGGGTCCCTACGAATCGGACCTCGAGCAAAACAGGATATCCGTGACGTCGCCCATCGGAAAGGCGCTGATCGGAACCTGCATCGGCGACGAGGTCAGCGTAAAGACGCCGGGCGGCATGCGGGAGTTCGAGATCGTGGACATCGCCTTCCGGGACGAGGCAGACTGATCCTCCCCTTCGCACCTGCAAAGCCTTCCCCGGGAACCCCCGGACAGCCATCTTCAACATGCCTGTTCGGATCCCGCCGGCTTTGCCCTGACATCCGTTATTCTCAGCCACGAGGCGATTTTGCAAAGCGGATCGATCTGTCCGGGGATTGCGTGGAAAGGCCGCCGATTGCCCACCCTGTCACAGCTTCAGAAGTCTCTCCGCGTTGAGGTGGGCGATCTTCTCCAGGTCCGCGGGGCTGAGCGGGGCCGTCTCCAGCAGGGTTCTGCCCGGCGCGTTCGCGCTGAAGGGGTAATCCACCGAAAACAGGATGCGGTCGATGCCGAAAACCATCAACGCGCAGAGCAGCGGCGGCAGAGTGAAGTACGCGCTCGTCGTGAGATGAAAGTGTGCCAGGAAATAATCCTTCACCCGGCGCCGCAGGTGGGTGGTAAAAGGAGCCAGACGTTCGTCGGCGCGGGCCAGGGAAAAGGGAAGGTTTTCGCCCATGTGGCCGACGATGACCTGCAGCTTCGGAAAGCGGTCGAACACGCCGGCAACGACCAGACGAAGGCTGTGCAGCCCCGTTTCCGCATGCCATCCCCAGGCCGACGTGGCCAGACTGCCGGCAATCTCGTCGGGCAGGCCGCTAAAATAGGCCTTGTACACCGACGCGGGCGGCGGGGCGGGGTGGAGGTACAGCGGGACGTCCATCCTCTCGGCCTGGGCTAGAACGGGCTCGAAGGCCGGGTCGTCCAGGAAACGATCATGGATCGTTCCGCTGATCAGGGCACCTTTGAAACCGAGGCTGGCCACGCACCGCTCCAGTTCGGCCGCTGCCCCCTCCGGGTCCTGCATCGCCAGCAGGGCGAAAGCGGCGAATCGGTCCGGACGGCTGCCAACGACCTCGGCAAGCCTGTCGTTGCTCTCCCGGGCCAGGACCGTTCCGGTCCTCCGGTCCAGTGTATCGAGTCCGATTCCGGTCGCCGAGAGGACCTGCATGTCAATTCCGGCGGCATCCATGTCGGCAAGGCGGCCGGCAGCCATGTTCCCGAGTTTTTCGACGACACCCACCGGCGTCTTTCTGGACAGCATCCGGCCCGTCGCTCTGGCAGCCGCCACGATGTCGGGCGTGCCGATGTGTTCTTCGAGTGCAATCGTTTTCATTTCAAGATTTCCTCTCCGGAGGGTCAGCGGCCCCCGCGAGCGGCGAAGCCCGCGCCGGCCGCCGCCTCTGATGCCGACATGGGCCGAATTGCCTGCCATTCCGTCCCCTCAGGCGATGTTCAGGCAATGTTCGCCCAGTCATACAGACCGATCATTCCGGAAAGGCATTCGTCCCTTCGGCCCGTTGACTCACAAGCAGCCATTTTTCATGGAAGTTCTGACGGCGGCGTGGTGCGGAGCGCGCCCTCCCCGAGAGACGAGGCTTGTTTTGCGGTCCACCACCGCCATGCAGGCGCTCCGTTTCGGCACGGCAGCCGGGTCTTTGGTCACCCCTGCCTCGACGCTACATTGAGCCGGGTAACGGCCCGTATCAGCGCCAGGCGGGCCTTTTGGAACTCCACATCCTCCCGGGGCAGCCTGCCCAGCTTCGCCTCGGCCCGCTCCCTGGCCCGCTTCGCCCGCTCCACGTCGATCAGGTCCGATCGCTCCGCGGACTCCACCAGGACCGTCACCCGGGAGGCGGAGACCTCCGCATAGCCCGTATGGACCGCGTAGCGAATCTTCTGGTTGTTCCGGACAAAGCTCAGCTCCCCTTCCTCCACCGAGCTCAGCAGCGGGGCGTGCCCCTTCAGCACGCCGAACTCCCCTTCCGTTCCGGGGATCGTCACCACGTCGACGACCCCCCGGAAGGCCACATGCTCCGGGGTCACGATTTCCAGTGTCAATTCGTCGGCCATCTGATGATCCTCCGGCTATTCGGAAAGCCTCTTCGCCTTCTCCACGACTTCGTCGATGCCGCCCACCATGTAGAAGGCCTGTTCGGGCAGGTCGTCGTGCTTGCCCTCGAGGATCTCCCTGAAGCCCCTGACCGTTTCGGCCACGGGCACAAACTTGCCCTCCGTCCCGGTGAACTGGGCGGCGACGAAGAAGGGCTGGGAAAGGAAGCGCTGGATCTTTCTTGCCCGTCCGACGGTGATCTTGTCATCCTCGGAGAGCTCCTCCATGCCCAGGATCGCGATGATGTCCTGGAGGTCCTTGTACTTCTGGAGGGTGACCTGGACCTGGCGCGCCACCCGGTAGTGCTCCTCACCCAGGACATTCGGGTCCAGGATCCGGGAGGTGGAATCCAGGGGGTCCACGGCGGGGTAGATGCCGAGCTCGGCGATGGGGCGCGAAAGGACGACCGTTCCATCGAGATGGGCGA
>JBFMBA010000135.1:0-8159 GCA_040755475.1 Thermodesulfobacteriota bacterium | reverse complement strand
AGACGACCGGTCTATTAGTAACACCTATCCACCGTTCCCCCTGTGAAAAATCTATTTTGAAAGGAGCGTATTCGTATGTCTGCAAAACAAACCATGGTCGAGGTTATCGGGTCACACAATCTCATGCATCTGGCCACCGTCGATTCCGGCGGGATGCCCTGGGTCAGGGGGGTTGACTATGCGGCGGGCGACCGGGAGAATATCCTGTATTTTCTGACAAAAAAAGATTCCCGAAAAGCGGGGCATCTGGCAGGAAACAGCAGCATTGCCTTTGCCATCGACCATGACTGCCCGGCTTGGGAAGATCTGGAAAAACTCAAATATATCAAAGGCACAGGCACGGCGGCCGTGATCGATGATTCGGAAGAGATGAAAAAGGCCTTCGGATTGCTGATGCGGAAATTTCCCTTTCTCACGGACCTTCCCGGGGATCCTGCCGATTTTGCCTGCGTAAGGGTCGAATTGAAAAAAGTCTTCGTCACGGATAACACCATTTCCTTCGGTCACACCGAGGAGGTGAACTGCTAGTCATCATGACCCAGGATACAAAACACCGGATCATCGAGGCCGGCGCCCGCATCATCCACCGCAAGGGATATTTCCATACGGGCATCCAGGAAGTGCTCGATTCAGCCGGGGTGCCCAAGGGGTCTTTCTATTTCTATTTTAACGGCAAGGAGGACTTCGGCCTTCAGGTCGTCGATTACTACAACAGCCTGTATCTGGTCATGCTGGACCCCATTCTCGGGGATAAATCCCTTCCTGCGCTGAAGCGGATCGAACGGATATTGGATCATTTCATCGGGGTCTTCACGGAACGGGAATGCACCTGCGGCTGCCCGATAGGCAACCTCTCCCAGGAGATGGGAGATCTCAGCCCCGCGTTCAGCAGCAAACTCGCCGCATCGGTTGAGGTTATAACGGATGTGTACAAGAAATTACTGGATGAGGCGAAAGCGGCACAGGAGATATCCCAGGAGACCGACACCCGGGATACCGCGGAATTTATTGTGTCATCCTGGCACGGGTCCCTGATCAGGATGAAAATCACAAAAAGTACGGCGCCCCTGATGCTTCACAAGCAGTTTGTTCTCGGTCTCTTGCGGCGCGATGCGTGAAGGCGTTTTTCTGAAATGCCTCGCGGACCGGTTGATTCACCCGAAACGGTCTTTAAGGCCTGGGGAGACGGCCTTTGCCAAATTCCCTATTGACATCCTCTGGTTTTTGTTCTACAGTCCGCCGAATTTTTCGTCGGGGTTTCGTGGAAATGAACGGCAATTCAAGAAGGTCGAACCCTTTTCACCGGGTGCGTTCCCGCAGGGGCTGCCTGTTGTATCTCGCTCTTCTTCCGATGGGCATCGGACCCATCGGCCGTTGTTTTTAGGAACTGACAGCAACCGAAGACAGCGTATCCTAAAGGCCATGGGTGGAAAATCCATGGCCTGTTCCGTTTTTCGGGCGCTTTCATACAGGGGAGATGATATGCATGAAGTGATATGGCACGGCCGGGGCGGTCAGGGGGTCGTCATCGTGGCGCAGATCCTGGCCGAGTCGGCCTACCTGCAGGGATTCAAGGGCGTCATCTCGGCCCCGACCTTCGGGCCGGAAAGGCGCGGCGCGCCGGTCATCGCCTCCACCCGCATTGCCGACGAACCGATCAGGACCTTCTCACAGATCGAGAAGGCCGATATCGTCGTCGTTCTGGATCCGACGCTCTTCGGCGCGGTGGACATCCTGGGCTCCCTGAAGCCGAAAGGGTGGCTCATCGTCAACACCCTCCATCAGGCGGACAAAGTCGACGTCGGCGGCTGCTTCAACATCGCCGCGGTGGATGCGACGGCGATCGCGATCCGTTTCCATCTGCTCAAGGAGGGGGTGCCCATGGTGAACACCCCGATGCTCGGGGTTCTTTCCCGGGCGACGGGGCTGGTTTCCCTCGGGCATATGGAGAAGGGGCTGAAGTGGAAAATGACGGGAACGGCGGCGGAGACGAACATTGCGGCGCTCCGGGCCGCTTATGAAGAGGCGGGCGTAAAGACCGGACACCCGGATGCCCGCTGAAGGTGGCATGTTCCTTGCCGGACGGAAAGCCGCACCCTCCTGGGGCGCAATCGGAAAAGGATTGTCATGAAAGAAGATAAAGACGAGAACATCTCTGCGATGTGCAAGCCGGCTGCGGGCGAGGCGGGAAAGACCGGGGACTGGCGGGATGCCACGCCGGTCATCGACCGGAAAAAGTGTATCCCCTCCGTCAAGAACCGGGCCGCCTGCTACCTCTGCTGGCTCTACTGCCCGGAAGGGATTGTCACCGCCGGCGTCCCGGTGGAGATCGACCTGGACTACTGCAAGGGCTGCGGCATTTGCGCCGAGGAATGTCCCGCCAAAGCGATCACGATGGTCATACACGAGGAGGGCAAGTCATGAGCGACGTCCAGATCCTCACCGGCAATCAGGCCGCCGCTTACGCCGTGAAGCTCTGCAAGGTGCAGGTGATTTCCGCCTATCCCATCACCCCCTCGACCCCGGTCACCGAAACGCTCTCCCAGTGGGTGGAGCGGGACGAGCTCAAGGCCGAGTACGTCCGGGTGGAGAGCGAGCATTCGGTCATGACGGTCTGCATCTCCGCCTCCACCGTCGGCGCCCGGGTCTTCACCTCGACCTCCTCCCACGGCCTTCTGTACATGCACGAACAGCTCCACTGGGCGGCCGGCTCCCGGCTTCCCGTTGTGCTTGCCTGCGTCAACCGCGGCGTCGGCGCGCCCTGGTCCATATTCAACGACCAGCAGGACTCGATCGCCCAGCGGGACACGGGCTGGATTCAGATCTACTGCCGGAACAACCAGGAGATCCTCGACTCCCTGATCCAGGCCTACCGCATCGCCGAGCAGGTCTATTGCCCGGTGATGGTCTGCTACGACGGATTCATCCTCTCCCACACGATGATGCCCGTCCAGATCCCGGACGCGGAGCAGGTCTGCCGGTTCCTCCCCCCGTACAAGCCCCATACGATCCTGAGTCCCGAAGATCCCCGGAACATCAACCCCGTCATCTTCCCCTGGCAGCGGCGGGATGCGGAAGGGGTCCTTCGGGACGGCTACATGGACATGCGGTGGAAACTCCAGCATGCGCTGGAGGGGTCGCGGGACGTCATCGTCGAGACGGGTCGCCGTTTCGCGGAGATGTTCGGCCGCGACCACGGCGGGATGCTCTGGACCGACAGGGCACAGGACGCGGAAGTGCTTCTGGTCAGCATGGGCTCCCTCGCCTCGGAGGCGACCGTGGCGGTGGACCTCCTGCGCGAACAGGGGGTCCGGGCGGGTCTCGTCGGGATCCGCGTCTACCGGCCATTCCCCCGTCAGGAGGTCCGCGAGGTATTCGGAAAGGCCCCGGCCATCATCGTTTTCGAGAAGAATATCAGTTACGGGTACGAGGGGGCGCTCTGCTCCGACATCAAGGCCGCCCTTTACGAAACCGGCATCCAGACGCCGATCCACAATTTCATCGCCGGCCTCGGCGGGCGGGACGTGAAGGCCAGGGAGCTGGCCGAGGCGGTCCGCTCCTCGCTGGCGGCAATCGGATCGGGAGAGCGGGAAAAACAAACCTGGCTGAACTGCGTGACGGAGTGAACCATGCCGGATAAACTGTTTAAAGTCCACGAAAACGAGTATATCATGCCGGGGAACCGCGCCTGCTCGGGCTGCGGCCTTACCATCGCCTACCGCTTTCTTCTCAAGGCGCTCGGGCCCAACACGATCATGACCCTCCCGGCGAGCTGCCTGACGGTCCTTCACGGGCTCTACCCGATCACATCGGTTTCGATACCCTGCCTGAACTGCACCTTCGCCAGCACCGCGGCGTCGGGCTCGGGTCTTGCGGCGGGGCTCGCGGCGCTCAACCGGAGCGACATCACCGTCGTGGCCATCGCGGGCGACGGGGGGACCTTCGACATCGGGATCCAGGCTCTCTCCGGGGCCGCCGAGCGGGGGACGGACTTCATCTTTGTCTGCTACGACAACGAGGGCTACATGAACACGGGAACGCAGCGCTCGAGCGCCACACCGGCGGGGGCTCTCACCACCACGACGCCGGTCCTCACCAAGCAGCAGAACAAGAAGGACATGATGAAGATCATGGAGGCCCACGATATCCCGTACCTGGCCAGCACCTCCGCCGCCTTTCCCCTGGACCTCTACGACAAGTTCGTCAAGGCCAAGCGGATCAAGGGGACACGCTACATCCAGATCGCCACCCCCTGTCCTCCCGGCTGGGCCTTCCAGCCCCGGGACACGGTCAAGATCGGCCGGCTCGCCGTGGAGACGGGGATCGTCGCGCTCTATGAGATCGAAGACGGCAAATTCCGGTTCACCGGCAGGAGCAAAACCCTCGCGGAGAAAGGAAACCGCGCCCCGGTGGTCAATTTCGTAGAGCGTCAGGGGCGGTTCCGAAAGATGAGCATGGAGCAGCTCGGGCAGATGCAGCGGTGGGTCGACAACAAGTGGTCCGAATACCTCAGGCGGGCCGCGGAATAGGCGCTACGGGATGGTGAGAGAGCAGACGCGAACATGTAAAGCTGTGCGAGTTTTGAAAATCATGCTCCCTCCGCACGCTGGATATTTTTCGACCCTCGCACCTCCTCGCTTCGCTGCAAAGACGAAACTCGCGCTCATGCGCTCAAACAGTCGTCTTTGCGGGCGCTACGCTGCGGTGGCAGGGGACCCCGAAAAATCTCCAATGCGTACGCCGGGACATGATTTCCAAGCTGTGCAAAGGCAAGGTATCGTTGTTGCTTCACCCCCCCTGCCCCACTCCCGTCAAGGGAGGGGATAGCGGCGTGACAGGACTTCCCCGATGAGGTCGGCGTAGCGCCCGGCGGCCCCCGTGTTGGCCGCAACAGCCTGCCTGCCCGCCTCGCCCCTCTGCCGCAGACGGACGGGATCGCCGAGCAGCTCCACGACGCCCGCAAAGAGCGCATCGCCGCCGGCGACGGTGACCCCGCCGCCCGCCTCATCGATCAGCGCCCGTTCATCCCAGAAATCCTCCATGTGCGGCCCGTGGAAGACGACCTTTCCCCAGGCGGCGGCCTCCAGGAGATTCTGCCCTCCTTTCGGGACAAGGCTCCCCCCGCAGAAGACCACGGAGGCGAGGCTGTAGACCTTGAACAGCTCGCCGATGACGTCGATCAGGATGACCTTTTCCGCCCGACGGCTGCGGCCGGACCTGATTTCGGACATCCGGATGCAGTCGGCGAACCCGGCCTGGCGGACCAGCTCCGCTACGGCCGGGCCCCGTTCGATGTGGCGGGGGATGAGGATCAGCCCGAAGTCCGGGCGGACCTCCAGGATTCTGCGATAGACATCGAGGATCACGGCCTCCTCCCCCGGATGGGTGCTTCCCGCCACGAGGAACGGCTCCCCGGGGACGATCCCCAGGCGGCCGGCGATCTCCCGGGCAACGGCAGGCGTTGCGTGCGCCGCCAGGCCGTCGTACTTGGCGTTTCCCAGGACGTGTATCCGCTCCGGAGGCATTCCGATGGCGGCGAGCCTCTCCGCGTCCGTAGCCGAGATGACCCCCGCCTCGTCGACGTTTGCCAGAACGCCTTTCCAGAAGAATCGGGTAAGGTGGTAGCGGCGGAAGGAGCGCGGGGAAAGGCGTCCGTTCACCATCACGATCCGGGTTCCCCGCCTCCGGCAGATCCCGATGAAATTGGGCCAGAGCTCCGTCTCCACCGGGACGAACAGATCGGGTCGGATCCGGTCGAGGACTTTGTTCACCACGTGAGGGATGTCGACGGGGTAGTAGATGAGCGCCTTTGCCGCGGGGACGTGTTTCCGGGCCATCTCCTGGCCCGTCTCCGTGCTCGTCGACAGGATGATGGAGGCCCCGGGATACCGGGAATGAAGCGCCGCCGCGATGGGGGCGGCCGCCGTCACCTCGCCGACCGACACGGCGTGGATCCAGATCCGGGGCTTGCCCGTCATCGGGGAAGCGGCGTCCCGGGGAAGAAATCCGAACTTGGGCCCGAGGCTCTTGCGGTACTTGCCGGTCAGGAGCATCCTTATCCCGTAGAAGGGGGCGAGAAACAAGGCGGCCGCCAGAAGAAGCGCGTTATAGAGACCCGACCAGAACAAACCCTCCCCCCCTTGACGATGCCGCGGTGCCCCCGGGTTGCGCGGTAGTTTCTTCCCATGCAGTCCGCGCACCGGACCGTGGTCCGTATTTTGCGCCATCCATACCACGGTCGACGCGGCGCCGCAAGCGAAAGGCCGGTTGCGCATGTCCGCCGCTCTCCTCCTGTTCCTAAAAAAACATACTCCACAACGGAACAGAAAAGCGGACAATTCACGTGTAAAAAACCGGACAATTCATTTGCTCTTGACACTCGAAACGGTGCAGGTTGCTTTTGAGATACGCTTCATGCTATCATCCCGCGCACAAACGGGGATTTCGCCATGAAAAAAATTGCGCCATCGATCCTGTCTGCCGACGGAAGCCGTTTCGGCGAGGAGATCGCGGCCGTCGAGGCGGCGGGAGCGGACTGGATCCACGTCGATGTGATGGACGGCCATTTCGTTCCCAACCTCACGCTGGGGCCGGGGCTCATCGCCTCGCTCAGGAAGTCGACCCGCCTTCCCTTGGACGTCCACCTGATGATCGAAAATCCCGATCGTTACATCGAGGCATTCGCGAAAGCGGGGAGCGACTGGATCACCGTCCACGCTGAGGCCTCGGTCCATCTCCACCGGACGATCGCCCTGATCCGGGAGCACGGCGCGCGCCCGGGGGTTACCCTGAACCCGGCGACGCCGCTGCTGCTCATCGAGCCGATCCTGCCGGATATCGATCTTCTGCTCGTCATGACCGTCAACCCCGGCTTCGGGGGCCAGACATTCATCGAGGGGATGCTGCCGAAGATCGCCCAGGCAAGGCGGATGATCGATGCCGTCGCTCCGGAGGTGCTCCTGGAGGTGGACGGCGGCGTGAACCTCAAGAACATCCGTTCCATCGCCGATGCGGGTGCCGACGTCCTTGTGGCGGGCGCCGCCATCTTCGGCAGTGACGATTATGCCGAAACGATACAGGCGATGCATACCCTGCTGGCTGCACCCACCGTCGTTACCTGAGTAGGAGCGCATCCCGCGAGCCCCGCCCTGCAGGCGGGGATGAGGGTTGCATCGAAACACACTTCCCGACCGTCAAGCCCCGCCCCGCGGGGATAGGGAGCTTCAAATACGGGAACCCTTTTCAAGTCTTTGAGGCCGTCATCTATCGGCCCTTCATTATTGCCCCGGCGAAAGCCCGGGTACTGAATCATCCGAAATGAACGGATTCCGGCTTTTGCCGCTGTGACGTTGTGCCGGAGATCATGTGAAGGGAAACGTGCCTAAGGAGGAACTGCCATGCTGCAGGACATTCTTTTGACGCCCGATGAGATCGCCCTGAAGGCGGAGGTCCGCCGGTTCGTCAAACAGGAGGTGTCGTCCGACCTGATCCGGCGGATGGACCGGGACGAGATCACCTACCCGCGGGAGTTCGTCAGGGCCCTCGGAGACCGGAACCTTCTCGGCCTTCGCTTCCCCGAAGCATACGGGGGTCGGGGCCTCTCCTGGAGCGCCGAGATCGCCGCCCTGGAAGAGGTGGGCATCCTGGGGACGGCGCTCGGCTGCGCCTTCTCCATGCCGTCGATCGTCGGCCAGGCGCTCCATTCCTTCGGGACCGAGGCGCAGAAGGAGAGGTTCCTCAAGCCGCTGCTGGCCGGGGAGCTCATCTCCGCCGAAGCCCTCACCGAGCCGCGGGGCGGCTCCGATTTTTTCGGCGCCACGACGAGGGCGGAGCTCAAGGGCGACCGTTTTGTCGTCCGGGGTCAGAAGCGTTTTGTCGTGGCAGCCGACGGAGCGGACTTCTTCATCGTCTACTGCAACACCGATCCCGGAGGAAAGCCCCGCGAGCGGATCAGCCTGCTCCTCATCGAGAAGGACCGTCCGGGCGTCGAGGTCAAGTACCTCTACAAGCTCCTGGGGACGCGGGGTGGCGGTACGGGGAGACTGGTCTTCCGGGATGTGGAGGTGCCCCGGGAAAACCTCATCGGCGGTCTCAACGAGGGGGCGCTCATCTTCGATACGATGATGGTGCCGGAGCGCCTCACCTCGGCGGGCGGGTCC
>JBFMBA010000134.1:0-6511 GCA_040755475.1 Thermodesulfobacteriota bacterium | reverse complement strand
GGTGCCGGAACCGAGCGGGTCGAGCAGGAGGCAAGGGCGCTCTTTACGGAGGCGCGCATCGCCCGCATGGACAGCGACACCACGTCACGTCAGGGCGATGCGGAAAAGATCCTCCGGGACCTCGACCGGGGCGAGATCGATATTCTCATCGGTACGCAGATGATCACCAAAGGTCATGACTTTCCTGCCATCACCCTGGTCGGGGTCGTTGCCGCCGACGCCTCCCTGAACATACCGGATTTCCGCGCCGCCGAGCGGACCTTCCAGATCCTCACGCAGGTGTCGGGTCGGGGCGGCCGGGGGGACCAGCCCGGCCGGGTCATCATCCAGACCTTCAATCCGGACCATTGCGCCATCCGTCGCGCGCAGGCTCACAATTATGAAGGGTTTTTTGCCGATGAGCTCCCTCTTCGGCGGCAGCTTGCCTATCCGCCCTTCTCCCGACTCATCGGTCTGCAGTTTTCCAGCCTGAAGAAAGAGGAGGCCCAGGCGGCCGTCACCGCCCTCGGCGCCCGGGCCCGTGAACTGGCCCAAAGGGTCACCGGCGGGAAGACGGAGGTGATCGGCCCCGCGGAATCCCCTCTCGCGCGGATCCGGGGACGGTACCGCTGGCAGCTTCTCCTGAAGGGGCAGGAGAGCGGCCCGCTCCATCTCCTGGCCCGGAGACTCCTGGAAGAGAAGGGCCTCGACGGCTTGGAGATCCAGGTGGATGTGGATCCGGTCAACTTCATGTAGGAGGCCGACATGCCCAAACCGCGCACACTGTTCATGGGAACGCCGGAATTCGCCGTTCCGGCCCTCACCGGTCTGGTCGGGCACGGTTATCCCGTCATCGGGGTCGTGACCCAGCCCGACCGCCCCCGGGGGCGCGGACAGGTCACGGTGCCCCCTCCGGTCAAGCGCTTCGCCGACGGGCTCGGCCTGAGGGTCTTCCAGCCGGAAAGGGTGCGGGATGCCAGCTTTCTTGAACCATTCCGTGCGCTGGCGCCCGATCTGTTGATCGTGGCCGCTTTCGGCCAGATGCTCCCCGGCGAGATCATCGGCGCCCCGCCGCTGGGATGCATCAACATCCATCCGTCGCTTCTCCCGAGGTACCGGGGAGCGGCGCCGATCAACTGGGCCCTGATCCGCGGCGAAGAAAAGACGGGCATCACGATCATGCGCATGGACGAAGGGATGGACTCCGGCCCGATCCTGCTGCAGGAGGAGACTCCGATCGCTCCGGCCGAGAGCTACGGCGAGCTTCACGACCGTCTGGCAACAATGGGGGCCGAACTGCTCCTGATCGCCCTTGCCATGCTGCAGGCCGGGACACTGCAGCCGCGGCCGCAGGACGAGCGTCTCGCCACGACGGCCCCCCGCCTCACCCGGAGGGACGCCCTGATCGGCTGGGAGAGAGATCCCCGCCGCATCGTCTCACACATCCGGGGGCTCTCCCCCCACCCCGGCGCCTATACGACCATCGACGGCAAGCAGCTGAAAATCCTTACCGCTTCCGCCGAGCCGACAGCCGTAACCGAGGCGCCCGGAACGGTCTGCGGCGAAACCGCCGCGGGTCTTCGAGTCGCAGCGGTGAACGGATACGTCCTGCTCGAAGAGCTGCAACTGGAGGGGAAGAAACGGATGGCCGCCCGGGAGTTCCTGCGGGGGTTCCCGGTGGCCACCGGTCAAGTTCTGGGGACATGAGGATGCCGCGCAACAAGAAGGACGAGCCGGATGAAAACAGTCCGCCGGGGCGACCGCTGAAGGTAAAGCGGGCGGCCGATGGCCCCGGCGTGCGCACCGCGCCCCCGGTGCGGCGGACCGCCGTGGAGATCCTCGACCGGATCGACCGGGAAGGCGCCTACGCGGAGCCCCTCCTGGATGCCGCGCTCAGCGGAGAGTCGCTCGTCAAGCCGCGCGACCGTGGCCTACTCACCGAACTCGTCTACGGCACGATCCGCATGCGGGGGAGCCTCGACTGGATCATTGAACGACTCTACCGGGGAAAGATCGCCCATCTCGACAGGACGCTCCTGAATGTCATCCGGACCGGGCTCTACCAGATCTGGTTCACCGACCGGATCCCCCCCTTCGCCGTGGTGAACGAGGCAGTGGCGATCGCCCGTGAGCTCTCCCCGGCATCCCCGGGGCTGGTCAACGCCCTCCTCAGAAACGCCGTACGCAGGAAGAAAGCGATGATCTGGCCGGAGATTGAAGAGGATCCCGAGCAGGCGATCGCCGTTCTGCATTCCCATCCCGCATGGCTGGTCAGGCGGCTGCTCGCCCAGTTCGGCATCGAGGAAACCGTGGCGATCACCCGGGCGAACAATGCCATCCCGCCGCTCGCCCTTCGTGTGAACACCCTCAAGGCATCTCGCCGGAAGACGATGGCCGCCCTGGCCGGGGAAGGCATTTCTGCCGGACCGTCCGTCTATTCGGCCGACGGCGTCATTGTGCACTCACCCGCACCCGGCCTCAGGGAAACCGCCACCTATCGAGCGGGGTGGATCCGGGTTCAGGATGAGGCCTCGCAACTGATCGCGGCACTCGTCGCGCCCCGCCCCGGTGAGCGGATTCTCGATCTTTGCGCCGGCGCCGGCGGAAAGAGCCTCCACCTGGCAGCGCTCATGGAAAACCGGGGAAGCGTCACGGCTGTCGATCGCAGTCCGGAGCGCCTGCGGATGCTCCGCAACGAGGCGGGACGCCTGGGTGCGGCCGTCGTCCAGACGCGAACCGGAGACGCCGCGGCGCCCGCCGGGGATCTGCTCCAGGGTTTCGACCGGGTCCTCCTGGATGCCCCCTGTTCGGGCCTCGGAACCCTCCGGCGCAATCCCGAGATACGCTGGCGCCTGGCGCCGGCCGACATCGGCGCCTGCATGCGGATCCAGAGGCGCCTCCTCGATAGCGCCGCCATGTGCACCCGGCCGGGCGGCCGCCTCGTCTACAGCGTATGCGCCGTGACACCGGAGGAAAACGAGATCGTGATCGAAGATTTTCTGAGGCGCCATCCCCAATTCAGGCTGATGCCGGCGGCCTCTTTTCCCCCCGGGCTCATCGACGCAGGAGGGTACTTGCGGACCTTCCCCCATCGCCAGGGGATGGACGGCTTTTTCGCCGCGCAGCTGATGCGCATCCCCTCCGGTGCGGACCCGTGAGAAGATCCTTCAGCACCTTTCGATGTCCGCCTTGACCGCTTCCGCCTCGGCGATGAGCGAGGCGACGCGGACCGCCTGCCTGTCCAACCCGGCCAGAGGCTCCTTGAGTCGCTGTTCGATTTCAAGGAAAAGCCTGCCGAACATTTGCGCGATCTCATGATTCAGACGGTCCCGCAATTCGCTGCGCGACTGCGACAGCCGCCGGCGAAAATCACTGATGATGCCTGTCCGCTTCCAGAGCAGCGCGAGCGTGACCAGCCCGAGACCCGCCGTGGCCAGGATCCCCCCGGTGATGTCGAGAACCATGATGTTGGTGGCCAGCGCAACGACCGTACCGAGGGCCGCCATACCCCCGCCGGCGAGTGTGAGCGTCTCCAGATCGGAGCCTTCAATCGCCCTGTCCCCCACCATATCGGAAACCCGCAGCTCGCTCAGGCCGGTCTTCAGCCGTTCCAGTATCTCCGAGCGTTCCGACAGGTGGGGCAACGGGCTTTGTCCGCCCTCCTGCTGGCGGTGGGTGATGGATCGAACCATCTCGTTCATCATGGCCTGCATCTCCCCGGCGAGATCGCCGGATGCCTGAACCGATGCCGCCTCGATTTCTCCCCTGGCCCTGCCTTCAAACCGCAGCCGGAGGTCCTTGAGCCATGCGTTGATGTCCTTGTCGCGCACGAAGGGGATGGACCGCCTCAGCACATTGCCCACCTCCAATCCCTCGGCAAACTCCTCCTCCAGCGCCGAAGCGAGGCGATCGTAAACAGCGGCGATTCCTTCCACGATGAAGCGCTGCAAGGCACGTGCCTTTTCCCTGCGCCCTTCAACCCTGCCGATCAGCTCCCGATAAAACGCCTGGTCATCGGAGATGGCGGTCTTTTCCCGGCGGAGCGCCGCAAGCAGCCGGTTTGTCACTTCCAGCGTTGTCTGACGGGCGCCCTCCACTTTCATCGTCCATACGTCACCGCTCTCCACGGCTTCCTGCAGAAACCGGCGGAACGCCGCAAATCCGCTGTCCGGCTCCCCCTCCCTTTCCTTTTTTGCCGACAGGGCAAACACCGTCGGGTTTTGCACATTCATCTGTCGCGCATACTGTGTCACCCAGTCCCGATTGGTGGCAAGCTCGTGGGGGGTGGCCAGATCCGCCTGCTGCAGGACAAAAACCGTTTTCCGGTGCCACTCCTTCCGGATCCGCGCCAGGAGCTCCCAGGGGCTTCTGGTATGCGGGTTCTTTGCGGGAAAGACGAAAATGACCAGATCGCTCTGGGGAATGTAATTCTCCGTGATGGTTTCATGGGCGTCGACCAGCGAACTCGTCCCCGGGGTGTCCACGATGGTGATTTCCCGAAGCACCGGCTTGTCAAGATACAGGCGGTCCCAGTGGTCACCCAGACGGACTTTGCTCGGCTCCTGGCCGTAGACGAGCTCCTGAATCCCGGTCGTGCAGGGGTCCGGCGCAACCTCACAGACATCATCGCCCAGAAGCGCATTGATGAAGCTGCTCTTGCCCGATTTCACCTCGCCGACGACGACGAACATGGCGGCCGAATGCAGGCGCGCCAGCCGCTCCGACAGTATGGCGGACGCTTCCCCGGCGGTGAGTTTTCCGGTGAGCTGCAGCGCCCTCTCCAGAACCGCGCGCAGCGCTTCCAGCCGCCGATGCAGACCGGAACTCAGAACCCTGTGTGTAGTCGACATCGTCATCCCCTTCAGGCCGGCGCCGGACAGGATCCGACCGGGCCGGTTGTTTTCGTGCCCGGTGAACGATACACCATTTCACACCCGGTGACAAAGCATTCCTGAAGGAGATTCCCGCCGACGGACAATCTCCTTGACTTACCGGTCCGGTCCTTACTAAGGTGAAGCCTTGAACAACCGGCCCTCGCAGAAACACAGAAAGTAGCAGACCGATGCACTCTTTTCTCCTTAACGACATCCTGATCATCGTCGTGCTGTCCGTGGTCGTCCTTTACCTCTGCCAGCGGATACACCTGCCGATCATCGTCGGATTCCTGCTCACCGGCATCATCGCGGGTCCGAACGGGCTGGGGCTGGTCCGGGATATCGAAGCGGTCAAGACGCTCGCCGAGGCGGGCATCGTCCTGCTGCTTTTCACCATCGGCCTGGAGTTCTCCTTCCGGAGTCTGCTTCGCATCAGAAAAACGGTCCTGGTGGGCGGGTCGCTTCAGCTCATCCTGACGATTCTGGTGGGGCTGGGCGCGGCGAAGCTGTTCGGATACGACTTCAGCAGGGCGCTGTTCGCGGGGTTCCTGCTGGCGCTGAGCAGCACGGCCATCGTCATGAAAACCCTTCAGGACCGGGCGGAAATGGAAACCCCCCAGGGCAACGCCTCCCTGGGCATTCTCATCTTTCAGGACATGGCAGCCGTTCCGATGATGCTGATCATACCGCTGCTGGCGGCGACCGGCCAGGACGGAGGGGTGTTCCCCGCCCTGCTGGTCGTCAAGATCATCGGGATCGTCATACTCGTTCCGGTCCTGTCCAGGCAGCTCGTCCCGCGGATCTATTTCGCAATCGCAAAAACCAGAAGCCGGGAGCTTTTCCTGATCACCACCATCGCCATGTGCATGGCCGTTGCCTGGTTGACGTACCAGGCCGGGCTATCCCTGGCGCTGGGCTCCTTCCTTGCCGGCCTGATCATTTCCGAGTCCGAGTACAGCCACCAGGCCCTCGGAGATATTTTGCCCTTCAGGGACGTCTTCACGAGCTTCTTTTTTGTCTCCATCGGCATGCTGCTGGACATCGGCTTTTTCCTCAAGCATCCCCATTTCCTGATCCCGGCGGCTCTGGGTGTGCTGATCCTCAAGACCGCAATCGTCGGCACCGCTGCCTTTTTTTCAGGACTCCCCCTCCGGTCGGCCCTGATCGTCGGCATCACCCTCAGCCAGGTCGGCGAGTTCTCGTTCATCCTGTCGGAAACGGGCGTCCCCTACGGACTCGTCTCCGGTGAGAACTATCAGGCATTTCTTGCGGTCTCCATTCTCACCATGATGGCGACCCCCTCGCTGATCGCGGCGGCGCCGGCCCTGTCCGGATACATGGGCAGATTGACGCTTCCCCGCACTCTGAAGCAGGGCATGTCCCCCGAATCCGGAGGGGAGCCCGCGCGTATGGAGAACCACCTCATCATCGTCGGTTTCGGCCTGAACGGAAGGAACCTTGCACGGGCCGCCCGTGCGGCGGCCATTCCCTACACGATTCTGGAGATGAACCCCTCGGCCGTCCGGACCGAGCGGGCGAAGGGCGAGCCCATCTTTTTCGGAGATGCCACCCAGGAGGCCATCCTCCTGCACGTGAACATCGTCAAAGCCAGAACCCTCGTCGTGGTGATCAACGACCCGGTCGCGACGCGCAGAATC
>JBFMBA010000133.1:0-2654 GCA_040755475.1 Thermodesulfobacteriota bacterium | reverse complement strand
CAGCCTCAACGAATTGGGGCCGTCGCAGGGCGCGCTGTCCGGTTCGGGGTGAACTTCAAAAAACAGGCCGTCGATCCCCGCCGCCACGGCCGCCCGCGCCAGTCCCGGGACCATCGATCTGTCGCCGCCCGAAGCCCTTCCGGCCCCGCCGGGCAGCTGGACGCTGTGCGTCGCGTCGAAAATCACCGGATACCCGGTCTCCCGCAGGATCGGAAAAGCCCGGAAATCAACGACCAGATTGTTGTAGCCGAAACTGACCCCCCGCTCGGTCAGCAGCAGGTTGGGGTTGCCCGCCGCGGCGCACTTCTCGAGGATGCGGGCGGCGTCCCAGGGAGCGAGGAACTGCCCTTTCTTGATGTTCACCGCCCGCGCCCGGCGGGCGACCTCGACGACGAAGTCCGTCTGCCGGCACAGAAACGCGGGTATCTGGACCACATCCAGAACGCGGGCCGCCGCATCGATCTCCTCGAAGCGGTGGACGTCGGACAGGACGGGAATGTCCAGTTCTTCCCGGACCCTTTTCAGTATCGCCAGTCCCCCGGTCAGCCCGGGTCCCCGATAGGCATCGAGCGACGTTCGGTTCGCCTTGTCGTAGGAGGCCTTGAAGATCAGCGGGATCCCCAGCTTCTCCGTCAGCTCCCAGAGGTTTCGGGCAATGTGCATGGTCTTCTCTTCATTTTCGATGACGCAGGGACCGGCGATGAGCACCAGCGGAGCGCCGCCGCCGATCTCATGCCGCCCTACACGGATGGGCTTCGTCACACTCCGTTCTCCTTCATTGCTTGGATTTTTGCTGTATGATCCGGATCTTCATCTGGGGAATCTTCCGGGCCGCCTGGGTCGCATCGGGATTGAGCTCGTATGCGGTGGTATAGGCCTTGAGGGCTTCGGCATAGAGCCCCTTCTTTTCGTAAGCGGCCGCCAGATGCGCATACACGTCGGCATCTTCGGCCTCGTATTTCAGCGACAGCCGGTAATATTCGATCTGCCTGTCCACATCCCCCTTGAGGCCATAGGCGTATGCCACGCTTGCATAATAGGCGGCCTTCTTCGGGTGCTTCTCGATGAGCTTCCTGTAGATCCCGATCGCCTTGTCGTAGAGCTTCTCCTTCATGTAGGCGTCGGCCATCGCATTGAGGTCCTCGGTGGTGGGATTTTTCGGCGCCATTTTCTCGTACATCGCCAGGGACTCCTTGGTCTTGCCCATCTGGCTGTACGCCTGCGCGAGGCTCTTTTGCATCTGGGGGTCCTTCAGCCCGAGATTGATCGCCTTCTGGTAGTGGTCGACGGACTGGGCCGGCTTCTTCAGCTCGGCATAGGCGAAACCGAGGCGCCCGTGGATGGCGGCCTTCTGACGACTGGTATTGACCACCTTCTCGTACAGGGGGGCCGCTTCGGCGAAGCGCCGGACCTTGAAGTAGAGGTCGGCCAGCCGCTCCATCGCATCCCTTTCGTCGGGTTTGAGTGCGATGACCTTCTGATACTCACGGATCGCCTCCTGGTCCTGCTTTCCCTTTTCGTAGGCGGTTCCCAGATTGAAATGAATCACCGCGTCGTTCGGTTTGAGGACGATCGCCTTTTTATAGCTCTCTATTTCCTCCTTCACCATCCCCTTTCCGCTGTAGGCCAGACCGAGATTGGCGAATGCGGCCGCGTTCTTCGGCTGGCGTTTCACCACCTCCAGGTGCCAGTGGATCGCATCGTCGTATTTCTCCATCTTCAGCAGGATATCCGCCAGGGCGACCATCACGTGATCGGCCTTCGGCACCTTATCCAGAACCCACCGGTACTGCTCCGCGGCCTTACCGAGCTGCCCCGTTTTCTCGTAGGCCTCCCCCAGCTTGAACACCACCACGGGGTTGTCGGGCCGCACCTTCAGGGCGTCCAGATAGACGGAGATGGCCTTGTTCCAGTTGCCCAGGCGGCTCCAGGCCAGGGCCATGTTGGCCATCGCGTCGTCGTTGCGCGGATCGGCCTTGAGCGCCCGCGTCGAAATCTGGATCACGTCGTTGTACTGACCGGCCTTCAGATAGGACTTGGCGAGTTCCGTCATCACCTCCGCGTCATGGGGCTGCACGACGAGAATTTCCCTGTACTGGACGATGGCCTGCGCAGTCATCCCCGTGTTGAAATAGAGCGACGCGAGCATCCGGCGCACGTTCGTATCCCCCGGATTCATGGCGATCGCTTTCTTGAGGTATTCGATCTGAACCCTCTGGTTGCCCGAGCTGCGCGCGTAGCGCAGCCAGTCCTGCGGGGTGATCTGCACGCGGATCGGAATGGAGCCGATCAGCTCATCCCTGTATTTGATCTGAAGGGTGTAGCTGCTCGGCTTGCGGGCGACGCCGCCCTTCCGGTCCGGCAGGACCGTCTTGTCCACCAGATCGATCCCCTTGAGCAGCTTGCCGAAATCATCCTTCCCCCCCAACCCTTCCACATCCACGGTCACGCCGCCGCCGTAGAGCACATCGGTCACAACCTCCTTGATCACGAATTCGTCCCGATAGGAGACTTCGAAAAAATCCCGCGAGGTCAGACGGTGATCGGTGCCGTTCTTCTCGATGACGAGCGCATAGAATTGGGGTTTACCCCCGAAAACAATGAATGACACGGTGGTCCGGATCCTCAGCAGGCCTGAGTAGAACCCGACCACG
>JBFMBA010000132.1:0-8084 GCA_040755475.1 Thermodesulfobacteriota bacterium | reverse complement strand
TTACTTCTTTTCGGCGTAGCGCCCAGAGGTGAGATGGAAGCCTGGAGATTTTTCAAAAAAACGGTCCGCATGGTTTTTGTCGGCACGAAGGGCTACTATCTGTGGTGCGCGTTTCTGCTCGCCGTCATCGGCGTGGCCGTCGCCTTTTACAGCCAGCAGCTCAACGACGGTCTGATCGTGACCCACATGCGGGACCAGGTCTCCTGGGGGCTCTATATCGGCAACTTCACCTACCTCGTGGGGGTGGCGGCCGCGGCCGTGCTGCTCGTCATCCCGGCGTACATCTACCACTTCGACCCCATCAAGGAGATCGTCGTTCTGGGCGAGCTGCTGGCCGCCTCGGCGATCATCATGGCGCTCATGTTCGTCCTGGCCGACCTGGGACGGCCGGACAGGTTCTGGCACCTGATCCCCTACATCGGCATCCTCTCCTTCCCGCAATCGCTGCTGGCCTGGGACGTCATCGTCCTCAACGGCTATCTCCTGCTGAACACCTTCGTCCCGATCTACATCCTGGTGAAAACCTATTTCGGCGCCGAACCCAGCAGGAAATTCGTCATCCCCCTGGTTCTGCTGTCCATTCCCTGGGCGGTGGGCATCCATACCGTGACCGCCTTCCTCTACAACGGACTGGCCGCCCGCCCCTTCTGGAACGCCTCCATCCTCGCCCCCCGCTTTCTGGCCAGCGCCTTCTGCTCGGGGCCGGCGATGGCCATCATCATTTTCCAGATCCTCAGAAAGACGGCCGGCATGAAGATCAAGAACGAGGCCCTGTTCAAGATTGCCGAGTTGATCGCCTACTCCATGTTCATCAACCTGTTTCTGCTGGGCGCCGAGCTGTTCAAGGAGTATTACACCGGCACCATCCATCTGGCACCGATGGAATACCTCTACCAGGGGTTGCACGGGCACAACTCCCTGGTCCCCTGGATCTGGGCGGCGCTGCTCATGAACACGGCGGCTTTCGTCATTTTCCTCATCCCCAGGACCAGGGAACGGATACTGACGCTCAACATCGGCTCGCTTTTCATCATCGTGGGGGTGTGGATCGAGAAGGGTCTCGGGCTCATCGTACCAGGATTCATCCCCGATCCGCTGGGCGAGATTTACGAATACATGCCCAACATCAACGAGATCGCGATCTCTCTCGGTATCTGGGCCTTCGGACTGCTCATCTTCACTCTCTTCATGCGGATCGCCATCCCCATTCAGCGGGGCGATTTCATCCATTCGAGATACGCCAAGTCAACGACAATCGGACCCGGGATGACCGGATAGCACCTGGTACCATTTATCGCTTGCAAAGGTCATGCAATTGAATTATGAACTTTCCCATGCTGTATATTTTTTTTGTTCACTCTACTGCGTGGTCGATCGGGCATCGCCGGAAGGTAAGGTTCACGCCGTGATCACGAGAGCCATGCGCTGATAACGGGAACCGGCCGTGAAGGGTCGGGAGCGTCGCACCCTCCCCGGCAGCCGGTCGTTCCGGGTCAGGGGCCGCGAGAGAAGGAGGTCATGACGATTGGGCACAGAGATAAAACCCGGTGATGTCCTTTTGGAGCTTGACGGCATCCGGATGTCGTTCGGCATAGTCTGCGCGCTCAACGGGATCAGCGCCAAAATCAGGAAAGGCGAGATCCACTCGGTTATCGGCCCGAACGGCGCCGGCAAAACCGTGATGATGAACTGCATCAGCGGACTGTACCACCCGCAGGCCGGGAGCATCTATTACCAGGGGAACAAGATCAACCATCTGAAACCCCACGACCGGGCCAAACTGGGGATCGCACGGACCTTTCAGAAGGTGGAGGTCTTCGGGGGGATGACGGTCCTGGACAACATCCGCCTGGGCCGCCACATTCACTACAAGTCAGGCATTCTGCGCGGCGCCCTGTATGTGGGCCAAACGGCAAGGGAAGAGATCGAGCATCGGCGGTTCATCGAGGAGGAGATCATCGATCTGCTCGAGATCGAACACATACGCCACAAACCGGTGGGCATGCTCCCCTACGGCCTCCAGAAGCGCGTCGAACTAGGACGGGCGATCGCCCTCGAACCGGAGCTGCTGATTCTCGACGAGCCCCTGGCAGGGCTGAATCTGGAAGAGGTGGAAGACATGGCCCGCTTCATCCTTGACATCAACCAGGAGAAGCGCTGGAAAATCACCTGTCTTCTCGTCGAGCACGACATGGGGGTGGTGATGGACCTGTCGGACAGTGTCTATGTGCTGAATTTCGGCAACATGATCGTCGACGGCCCGCCGGAGGAGATTCAGAAGAACCCCGAGGTAATCAAAGCGTATCTGGGTGAAGAGGACTTGTATGCAAGCAGAAAGTAAAGCGGCTTTCAAGCCCATGGATGACATCACCAAAGAGATGACCATTCCGAAGCTCTTCCACAGCCAGGCGAAAAAGTACGGGAAGGACCGGCCCGCCATGCGGGAGAAGGAGTTCGGCATATGGCGGCCCATCACCTGGCACGATTACCTTGAAAACGTCAAATACATCGCCCTCGGGCTGGTCAGCCTCGGCCTCGAAGAGGGCGACAAGGTGGCCATGATCGGGGACAACCGTCCGGAAGGCCTCTGGGCCGAAATGGGCGCCCTTTGCGCGGGAGGGGTGGGGGTCTGGCTGTTCCAGGATTCCCTCATCGACGAAGTCAAATACATCATAGACCACTCGGACACCAAGTTTATCGTGGGGGAAGGGCAGGAAGAGGTCGACAAGGCGATTTCCATATTCCATGACTGCCCGAAGCTGAAAAAAATCATCTGGGACGACCCCAAGGGCATGCGGAACTACGATCAGGACTACCTGATCAGCCTCAAGGAGGTGATGCGCCTGGGGAGGGAGCTCGAAGCGGAAAAACCGGATCTCTTCGAGGCCCTGATCAACAAGAGGCAGGGAGACGACGTGGCGCTCCTGTTCTATACGTCGGGAACCACGGCGCTGCCCAAGGGGGTCCTTCTTTCCCATTACAACATGCTCACGATGGGCAAAAACCTGATGTCCGTCGATCCCTGCCGGGAAACCGACGATTACGTATCCTATCTCCCCTTTGCCTGGATCGGCGAACAGATGATGTCCATCTCCTGCGGACTCCAGGTGGGATACACGATCAACTTCCCCGAGTCACGCGAGACGGCCCAGGAGAACATCCGGGAGATCGGGCCCCATGTCATGTTCGCCCCGCCCCGCATGTATGAGCAGATGACGCGGACCGTCCAGGTGAAATATCTCGATGCCGGCTGGATAAAAAGGAAAATCTTCGAGATGGCCTCATCGATCGGTTATCGCATCGCGGACCTCCAGTTCGGCAAAAAGGCGATCCCTTTCCATTGGAAGATTCTCAAATGGTTAGCCCATGTCCTGATCCAGAAGAAGCTCAAGGACCACCTGGGGCTGACGCGGGTCCGCAATGCATACACCGGCGGCGCGGCCATGGGACCGGACCATTTCCGGTTCTTCCATTCCCTCGGGGTGAACCTCAAGCAGATCTATGGCCAGACCGAGGTGGCGGGCATATCGGTGGTTCACAGAAACGGCGACATCAAGTTCGACACGGTCGGTCTTCCCATCCCCGAAACGGAGGTGCGAATCACCGAAGAGGGCGAAATCATCACGAAAAGCCCCTCGGTATTCCTGGGCTATTACAAGAATCCCGAGGCAACCGAAAAGTCGCTCAGGGACGGGTGGCTCTACTCCGGCGACCGGGGCTTTATCGATGAGGACAATCACCTGGTCGTTTTTGACCGCACCAAGGACGTAATGACGCTCAAGGACGGCAAACCCTTCGCGCCCCAGTACCTGGAGACGCGGCTTAAATTCAGCCCCTATGTGAAGGACTCCTGGGTCATCGGCGACAGGAAGGACCACATCACGGCGGTGATCTGCATCGATTATTCCGTCGTGGGGAAGTGGGCGGACACGAAAAAGCTCAGCTACACCAGCTATCCCGAACTCTCCCAGAAACAGGATGTCTACGATCTCATCGAGGAACAGATTCGAAAAGCCAACAAGGATCTTCCGGAGCTCGTCAAGGTGAGAAAATTCATCAACCTCTACAAGGAGTTCGACGCGGATGACGACGAACTGACGAGAACCAGGAAACTGCGCCGGGAGTTTGTGGGAGAAAAATACCGGGACATCGTCGACGCCCTTTATGCCGAGATGGATCTGGTCCATATCGACACGACCATTACCTATGAAGACGGTCGCAAGACGCACATCAAGACCGATTTGCACATACGCACGGTGAAGCCGTGAGCCACAGGCGTCCCGCCGGCGGCCCGGAGCGAAGGCGGGGCGGATCGGGGGCCATTGTCCGGAAACATGAACACTGAGCTGCGGGAGGAATCAACGCCATGGAACTTTTCTTGATGACCCTTACCACCGGTGTGATGGTCGGGGGGATATACGCGCTGATTGCACTGGGATGGGTGCTGATCTACAAATGTTCCGGCGTCCTGAACCTGGCCATGGGAGAGTTGACCCTGATCGGCGCCTACGTCTCGCTGTCCTTTTACACGATGGGGGTTCCATTCCTCCTTTCCCTGCTGCTGTCTTTGGTCATCGGGTTCATCCTGGGCATTCTGACGGAGCGGATCTTCCTCGACAAGCTCATCGGCGAACCGGTGCTGGCCGTCATCATGGTGACGGTGGGCCTTTCCTTCTTTTTCAAGGGGATCGTCGAGCTGATCTGGAGCACCGACACCCGGGTCTTCGACCCCCCCGTCTTTCCCCTCGAACCGATCCGCTTCGGACCGATCGTGGTCGGCCAGGTCTACCTCTGGAGTTTTATCGCCGCCATGGTCCTGCTGGTGGTTTTTGTCAGCTTTTTCAAATACACCCGCTGGGGCCTGGCCATGCAGGCGACGGCGGACGATGAGATGGCAGCCCTGTCCATCGGCATCAGCGCGCGCTTCGTCTACGCAGCCGCCTGGGCGATCGCCTTCATGGCAGCCGGCGTGGGCGGCACGCTCCTGGGGAACATCAACGGACTGAACATATCGGTGGGATACATGGGCCTGCTGGTCTTGCCCGCGGTGGTCCTGGGAGGACTCAATTCCATCCCCGGAGCGATCGTAGGGGGGATCGCGATCGGCGTGATGCAGAACCTCTGCGGGGCCTATCTCGACCAGTATTTTCCCGGCGGCGTCAAGGAGATCGCCCCCTTCGCCTTCATGGCCATTTTCCTCCTGTTCAAACCGTACGGGCTGTGGGGTTGGGAACGCATCGAAAGGGTCTGAGCGCACTTAACACTTTGGACGGAGAGACACCATGTCGACAACCTATCTTCCCTGCGGAGTCTATCACGAGAATTACCAGCAGGACCACGCCTGGTGGCAGACCCGGTTCATCAAATCGAAAATGGTTCTGCTGTTCTTTTTCCTGTTTTTCATTATTCCGTGGGTGTCGGACGCCTACTGGCTGAGCATCTGTAATCTGATCGGCTACACGGTGCTCGGCGCCCTCGGGGTCCAGCTGCTCATCGGGTTCTGCGGACAGGTCACCCTGGGGCATGCCGCTTTCCTCGCCGTGGGCGCCTACGTCAGCACGCTGCTTGTGCTCGAGTTTCCCTGGCCGCCTTTCCTGGTCAACTGGGGTCTGGCCTATCCCATCAGCATTCTCATCGCGGCGCTGGCCTCGGGCGTTTGGTGCGTGCTCTTCGGGCTCCCTTCGGCCCGGGTGAAGGGTTTCTACCTGATCCTGACCACCATGGCCGCACAGTTCATCACCGTGGATTTCGTCATCACCCAGTATGTGAGCCAGATCGGCGGGAGGGGGCAGGCCTTTTCGCTGCCCCCGGGAACCATCAAGTTGGGACCCTGGACCATCGACAGCGACATTAGGGTCTATTACATGATCATCATCCTGGTCATCGTCTGCGTCATCGGCGTGGTCAACCTGCTGCGTTCCCGGGTCGGCCGGGCCTGGGTGGCGATCCGGGACAACGACATATCGGCCGAGGTGATGGGCATCGACATCGTCAAATACAAGCTCCTCGCCTTCTTTGTCGCCGGCTTCATCGGGGGAATCGCAGGCGCGGTCTGGATCAGCAGTCTGGCGGCCATCAGCCCGGAGCATTTTCCCTGGTTCTGGTCCCTGTGGCTGGTGGGCGTTGTCCTGATCGGCGGGGCAGGTTCGGTCCACGGCACCATCTTCGGATCGATCTTCATGGTGGTCGTCATGGAACTGCTGCAGATGGCCGTCATCCCTCTTGCCGATACCTATCCGAAACTCCTGGTGGATTTCCTTTTCATCAAGGAATCCGCCTTCGGCCTGGCGATCTGCCTGTTCCTCATCTTTGAACCGAACGGCCTGGCCTACCGCTGGTGGCAGGCCAAGAACTATTTCAACTTATGGCCCTTTTCCTATTAAACTGGGAAGGAGGTGAGCGATCGGGTTGATCCTGTATAGATAGGTTTTCGGTTAAGTCGTCATCACTGTCTGCCTAGCATGAAAAAGGGAGGGGAATATGAAATTCAAGAAACATATGCTCAGATCCTGCGTTTTGTGGTTTTCCGTGATGTTCCTGGGCGGTGTGGCCTGGGCGGCCGGTCCGGCGAAGGTGATCAATGTGGGCTCCCTCAACGATATGACCGGCGCCACATCGGACGTGGGAAGGGATTACGCCCTGGGCATCGCCGAAGCGATGCATTACGTGAACGACACAGGCGGCATCAACGGCAAGAAGATCAAGCTCCACCAGTTCGACTACGGCTACCGGGTTCCCGAAGCGCTCACCAAATACAAGCTGTTCCAGAGGCTCGGTGCCGTGGCGGTCCTCGGATGGGGCACGGGCGATACGGAAGCCCTCTCGCCGACCGTCACCAAAGACAAGATGCCCTATGTGTCCGCCTCCTATTCGGGGCACCTGACGGATCCCAAGAAAACCCCCTACAACCTCTTTTTCGCGACCGATTATTCGAGCAACGCCCGGGCCGCGCTCACCGCCTGGTTCAACAAGCGGTGGCCCAAACACAAGGATTACGGGAAACGGAAACCCCGTTTCGCCAACTCCTACATGTTCGCTTCACCTTACTGCAGCGCCCCGATCAAGGCCATCAAGGATCAGGCAACCCTTCTGGGCTTTGATATCGGCCCCGACCAGGACGTCTCCCTTTTTGCCATCGATACCAAGAGCCAGGTGCTGGCACTGAAGGATTTCAAACCGGATGTGGTATGGCACGGAAACACCACCATGTCCGTATCGGCAACCCTCCGGGATGCCTATTCCCTCGATCTGGGCGCCGACCATATCGTCAACAACTGGGGGTATGACGAAAACCTGCCCAAACTGGCCGCCAAGGCCGCCGAGGGGGTGATGGGCGCCGCGGTTTGCGCCTTCTTCGGCGAAAAGGTCCCCGGCATGGACAAGGTGGTCGCCTATGCGAAGAAATACAACCCCGGCGTTCCGGCGGAAAAAAGGCTCATCAGGACCGTCCAGGCCTGGGGGGCCGTGCTGATCCTGCGGGAAGCCCTGATCCGGGCCGACAAGGCCGGAAAGCTCGACGGCGAGAGCATACTGAAACTGGGTTTCGAAACGATGAACAATTTCGATATCGGCCTCGGGGCTGCCCCGATCACCTTCACGGCCACCGATCACCGGGTCGCCGGCATCGTACCGATCTATGAAAACAAGGGCGGGAAATTCCAGATCGTGGAAAAAGTCGATCTGAAAAGCAAATGGCCGGAAAAATGGGCCAAGGATTGGATCGGCTGGTAGTCAGCAGCAAAAAACCTCAAGGAGGGCATGGGACGTTGTCTAGAGAGGAACCGATATTAAAGATCAATAATATCGAGGTCAAGTATCACGAGGTCATTCTTGTGATCAAAGGTTTCTCCATCGAAGTGCCCAATGGAGGGATCGTGGCGCTGCTCGGCGCCAACGGGGCCGGCAAGAGCACCACCCTGAAGGCGAGTTCGGGCCTTCTGAACCATGAGGACGGCAAGGTCACCGATGGATCCATCGAATTCATGGGCCAGCGGATCGACAAGATGAAGGCGGAAAAAATCGCCAAGATGGGCATCGTTCAGGTGATCGAGGGGCGAAAGGTCTTCGAGCATCTGACCGTCGAG
>JBFMBA010000131.1:0-5929 GCA_040755475.1 Thermodesulfobacteriota bacterium | reverse complement strand
TCCTCAGGCTGCCCGGCAAACTGCGCCCGTTGCAATTGCGATCCCTCCTGTCGATTGACATGCAAAGCCTTTCACCTTATAGTGCCCCGGAGTCACCGGTGGAGGGCATAGTCTGCCAGCCGGATAAAGGCCAGCGAAGAGGGGTAACGGGAGATGATCGACTATCCAAAATACAAAAAAGTGCTCTTCTGTACGGATTTTTCTGAAAATTCAGATAGCGCTTTTGGTTATGCCTTCGGGGTGGCCAAGCGGGATGAAGGGGTCCTCTATCTCTTCCACGTCATACCGAGCATCCCCAACCAGTATTATTCGGCGCTTTACTCCAACCGGGAGAATTTTAAAAAGATAGAGGCGGCCATCCGGGAGGATCTCGATCAGCGGTACCGCAACCAGTACCTCAGCCAGATCCGGGACAGGACACAAGTCCGGATCGTGACCGCGACGGGCCGGGAGGACGAGGAAATCCTGAAATTTGCCCGGAAGGAGCAGATCGACATGATCGTGATGGGCACGCGCGGCAGGACGGGAATCACACACGCCGTTTTCGGAAGCGTCGCCGAAAAGGTCATCAGACGCAGCCCTGTTCCGGTGTTTGTCATACCGTCAATGAAAACGTGAGTGATGATGGCGCTTTTTCTTCTCACATTTTTCCTGCTGTACGGCGGCGTGCATCTGCTTTTTTTCCTGAAGCTCCGGGCGGCCTTCGCGCCCGGCGCCGCGGCGCAGTGCCTAATCGCGGCGATGCTCCTGCTGGGCCTGATCGCCCCGCTGGCGGTCCGCGCGCTGGAGCGGCTCGGCGCGGAGTCTCTCGTCCGGCTCGTGGCGTGGGCCGGCTACCTCTGGATGGCGGTCGTCTTTCTGTTCTTCTGCGCAGCGCTCATCCTGGATATATATCGCCTCCTGGCGCACGCCGCCGGGCTTCTCCTCCATGCGGACCCCCGCGGGGCTCTGCCCTCGGCCCGGACGGTTTTTCTTTTGCCGCTCGCCGCGGCGCTGGTGATCGCGGGATACGGCTCCTTCGAGGCGCGCCGGATCGGGACGGAGCGGATCGAGATCCGGTCGCCGAAAATACCGAAGGAGACGGGCAGGATCCGGGTGGTCCAGATATCCGATGTCCATGTGGGTATCATGGTGAGGGGCGAGAGGCTGGCGGGCATGCTCCGGAAGGTCCGCGAGGCAGCGCCCGATCTGCTCGTCGCGACCGGCGATCTGGTGGACGGACAGCACAACAGCATTGCCGAGGCCGCCATACAGCTGAGCCAGATACGCCCCCGCTTCGGGAAATTTGCCGTCACCGGCAACCATGAATTCTACGCGGGTCTCGATGAATCGATCGAATTCATGAAAAGGGCCGGGTTTGTCACGCTGCGCGGCCAGATGACGACCGTCGGCGGCGTGCTGGATCTGGCGGGCGTCGATGACCCGACCGTCCGCCTCCCCGGACCGTCGGGCGGCCTGTCCGATCGGGAGGTCCTCTCCCCCGGGAGCGGCCGCTTTACCATTCTGCTCAAGCATCAGCCCGTCGTCGAGAAGGACGCCCCCGGCGCCTTCGACCTTCAGCTCTCCGGACACACCCACCGGGGGCAGATCTTTCCCTTCAGCCTCGTCACGAGCCGCTTTTTTTCTTACCACAGCGGCAATTTCCGTCTGGCGAACGGCGCCCTGCTTCATGTCAGCCGGGGGACCGGGACCTGGGGACCGCCCGTTCGCTTTCTCTCGCCGCCGCATATTACGGTCATCGACCTTGTCCCGGAATAACAGCCCTCCCAGGGCGTGAACCCGATTCGCCATCCGATTTTTCACCTTGATAAATTCCTTGCGTTCATGCATGACAATAGGCGGTCCGGAGAATGCAATGCGGGCGACCCCGTACTACGTCTCGAAGGGTCATGAAAATGGGGCTTCAGCGAAATTCCTCACTTTTTTACGAAGCCGTCAACACGAGAAGGGAGGATGTGAATGCAGATCAAGGAGTGCATGGCAGTGGTCACAGGGGGGGCATCGGGGCTGGGCGAGGCCTCGGCCCGGAGTCTGCTCGCCCGGGGGGCCAGGGTGGCGATTTTCGATATCGCCGTGGAGCGGGGCGAGAAGCTGGCCGCGGAGCTGGGCCCGGATTGCCTTTTCTTCGCCGCCGACGTGACGAGCGATGAGCAGTGCCGGGCCGCGATGGAAAAGACCGCGGCCGCCTTCGGAACGATCAACCTGGCGATCAACTGCGCCGGCGTGGCCGATCCCGGGAAGGTGCTCTCGAAGAAAGGGCCCATGGCGCTGGACTTCTTCAACCGGGTGGTGCAGATCAATCTGGTCGGCACGCTCAACATCATCCGGCTGGCCGTTGAGCAGATGGTGAAGAACACGCCGAACGGGGAGGGAGAGAAGGGGGTCATCATCAACACGGCCTCCGTCGCCGCCTTCGACGGCCAGATCGGCCAGGCGGCTTACAGCGCTTCGAAGGCCGGGGTCGTGGGGATGACGCTCCCGATCGCCAGGGAATGCGCCGACTATGGGATCCGCGTCATGACCATCGCCCCCGGGCTCTTCGACACGCCCATGATGGCCGGGCTTCCCGAGAGCGTCCGCGTCACGCTGGCCCAGACCGTGCCCTTTCCGAAACGCCTGGGAAAACCGACGGAATATGCGGCGCTTGTGGGACACATCATCGAGAACCCGATGCTGAACGGGGAGTGCATCCGCCTGGACGGCGCGGTCCGGATGGCAGCCCGATAGGCAAGGGGGCGTTCACACCAGGAGGTCAGATATGGCAAAGGTTTTCAATTTGGTGAAGGATGAAACGGGGATCGCGGTTGTCACCTTCGACGTGGTCGGCGAAAAGATGAACACCTGGACGCAGGACGCCTTCGAGGGATTCGATCAGGTCATGGGCGAGCTCGAAAGGGACAAGGGGTGCCGGGGCGCCATTTTCATCTCGGGCAAGCCCGAGAACTTTCTGGCCGGGGCCAATCTGAAGCTGATCTCGCAGATCGAGACCGCCCAGGAGGTGCGCCGGACGATCGAGCTGTTCCACGATTCCTTCAACCGTCTCGCCGCGCTGGAGATTCCCTCGGTGGCGGCCATCCACGGACACTGCCTCGGCGGCGGTCTGGAATTCACTCTCGCCTGCACCGGGCGCATCGCCAAGGAGGGAAAGACGACCCTCATCGGCCTGCCGGAGTGCAATGTGGGTCTCTTTCCCGGCGCCGGCGGGACGCAGCGCCTGCCCCGGCTCATCGGCTACGGCGCCTTCGAACTGATCCTGAAGGGGACGATGCTTCCGGCGGCAAAGGCATACGAGATGGGGATCGTCGACCGCCTCATCCCCGCGGAGAGTGATCTCCTCGGGGAGGCCAAATCGTTCCTCGAAGCGATCATTGCCGGAAAGGCGGACCTCAAGAGGCCCGCCCAGGACTTTTCCCAGATCGACGACGTCGCCCGCATGGCCAGGGAGGGAATCCTCAAGGCGACCAAGGGACGGGAGATCCCGGCACCGATCCTGGCCCTCAAGGCCATGCACGAGGGGCTGAAGCTGCCGCTGGCGGAGGGGCTGGAGGTCGAAAAGAACTACTTCGTCGAGGTGGTCCTGACCAAGGAGGCGAAGGGAAGCATCAACACCTTCTTCATCAAGGGGATGACCGACAAGCCAACGGCCATGATGGCCAGGGGGTTCGTCCCGAAGACGATTGCGAGCGTCGCGGTCCTGGGTTTCGGGACCATGGGACGGGGGATCGTCATCGACATCCTCCGCAACACGCAGCTTCCGGTGCTCGTGAAGGACATCCCCGAGGCGCTCGAGCCGGGAAAGGCCTTCGTCCGCAAGATCCTCGATGGAATGGCGGAAAAGAAGCGGCTCAGGGAGCCGGTGGATCAGATGCTCGGGCGGCTGTCGATGACGTCGGACTACACCGAGGCATTCGGACAGACGGACCTGGTCATCGAGGCGGTCTTCGAGGAGATCACCGTCAAGAAGCAGGTCTATCAGGAGCTGGGCCAGGCCGTGCGCGAGGATTGCATCCTGGCGAGCAACACCTCCTCCATCCCCATCGCAGCCATGGCGCCTTTCGTGAGCGGGCCGGAGCGCTTCGGGGGGATCCACTTCTTCTCGCCGGTCTGGCTGATGCAGCTGGTGGAGGTGATCCGGGGTGAACAGACCGCCCAGGAGACGGTCGACAACCTCCTCCATTTTGCCGGGCTGATCCGGAAACGGCCCATCGTCTGCCGGGACAATGCGGGTTTCGTCGTCAACGCGATGCTCTTTCCCAATCTCATCAACGCGTTCACCTATGTCGAGCAGGGTAACGCCATCGAAAAGGTGGATCGGGCGATGACCCGTTTCGGCATGCCCGTAGGGCCCATCCGGCTCACCGATGAGGTGGGCATCGACATCCCCTACAAGGCGCTTGTCGGGATGGGCATCAGGCAGGATACCCTCAAGAACGTGGTCGAAGCGGGCCGCCTCGGTTTGAAGAAATCGGGAAAGGGGTTCTTCCTGAAGGACGGAAGCGTCGATCCCGAGGTGCTGCCGCTGATCGCGAAGCAAACCCCCCGGGAGATGAGCGAGGAGGAGATTCAGCGGGGGCTCCTCACCGCAATGGTCCAGGCGGGAGCCGATCTGCTGGACCGCAAGGTCGTCGACGACGTGCGGATGATCGATGTGGGGATCATCTGGGGGCTCGGGTTTCCGGCGGACAAGGGGGGACCCATGAAATGGGCAGACCTGACGGGCCTGAGCCGGGAGCTCTACGGGAAGAATTTCTACTGAGGGTGCCCGGAGGGCGCGGCAATGGACCGTTTGCGGGACCGCGGGTTATCCCGTGAAGCCTTTGGCTCTGGAGCTACGGTGTGAAGCTGCTTGCTGAACTCGTTTCCATACCCACGGATACGGAGCCCCTCGATGGCGCTTTCTACGAACCCGAAGGGGGCGCCAAGGCGGGGGGCGTCCTGCTGTTCCACGGGAACACGATGAATTTCTATACGGGAGCCATGCGCTTCCTGCCACCGGTTCTGGTCAAGCTCGGTTTCGCCTGCCTGGCGTTCAACCGCCGGGGGCACGACATCCTCAGCACCCGGGACAGCCGGCTTCCCGTGGGCGGCGCCTTCCAGAGCGCCCGGGAGGGGATCGATGACAACCGGTGCGCGGCGCGCTGGCTCGCGCAGCGCGGCTACGCGCGCCCGGTGGTGATCGGACACAGCAACGGCGGCATGCTGGCCGTGCGCCACGCGGCCGATCATGGGGACACGCCGGCGCTGGTGCTGCTGTCGGCGCACGGCGGCGGCAGTCAGATGATGCAGCGATCCTGCCGGGCGGGACTGATGGCGGGCGACCGGCAGGAGGCGATCACCGCGCAGGCCCGGGCGCTCGTCGCGGCCGGACGGGGAAGGGAGCTGCTCCTGATGCCCGGCTGGTGGTATGTGATCACCGCCGAGAGCTTCATCGACCGGCTGGAAAATACGCCCGATCTGCTTGAACTGGCGCCGCGGGTGACCTGCCCGACCCTCTTCATCCGCGGCGACCGGGAGCCGCGCGACAGCTACCCGGCCGAAGACTATGCCGAGCGCGCCGGCGGCCCGGTTCGCGTGGACATCGTTCCCGACTGCGATCACTTCTACAACGGGCAGGAGCAGGCCATCCAGGAACGCGTGGCCTCATGGCTGGCCGGCCTGGCGGTTCACCCGTGATCGGCCCACCGATGACCGCCCCCGCTCTTTGACAGGGGCGGCAGCCAGCGGCGCGCCGGGGTTCGCTCTGCGGTTCACGACCCGTTTTCGGAGGCGGGGGTGCCCCTTGCGGATCGCTTCGCCGCCAGCAGCTCCCGCCAGGTGGGCCGCTGGAGGAAGGATCCCTCCACGTTCGACTCCATCTCCTTGAACAGGGCGAAGGGCACGGCAAAGCTGAGCAGATGGCTGCCTAGCTGTTTTCGAATGTAGACGCGGG
>JBFMBA010000130.1:0-3059 GCA_040755475.1 Thermodesulfobacteriota bacterium | reverse complement strand
GCCGATCTGGACGGTTTCTTCACCCAGGTCGAGCATCCCCGGGGCATCCACCTGTGCGGCAATCCCGACTGGGACTTTCTGCTCCATCTGGATCTCGACATCCTGTCCTTCAATGCCTACAACAACGGAGAAATATTCGTCAAATACCGGGAGGGAATAAAAAGGTTTCTTGACAGAGGCGGGATGCTCGGATGGGGACTGGTGCCGGCAAACACCGATGAATTTCTCGGTGAGTCCGAGGAAGCCCTTATCGGTCACATCGACGGGTTATGGGGGGAGCTGGAAAGGGCAGGCTTCGATCTGCCGCAGCTCCTTGCCCAGAGCATCCTGATGCCGGCGACCTGCGCCCTGTTGAACCTCGATGGATTTCAAACCGTGGAGAACGCCTACGATCGGCTCCGGGCGGTCTCCCGTCAACTGCAGGCGAAGTACCTTCGCCGGTAGCGAGAAAGCGAGACACGATGGCCCGCCATAGTTCCGATGCAAAGTCCGGGAGCGCCGACCGCAAACCCTGCGCGGGGGGAGGAAAGGGGGGGCGCCATGATCAGCCGGGGGCTGTCTCGCCGGAAAGCCCCGGCCTCCCGGACGAAGGCTTCAATGCCGCCGAACAGGCGATCCGGTCCCGCGTTTTGCGGGCCATCGCCCTCAACCGCGTTCCCGGTCTCCATTTCGCCGGTCATTTTCTCGATATCCAATGCCTGGACATTGCCGGAGAGACGGCGCGGTTTTTGGTGCCCGACGGACCCCATGGCCGCGATGCGGACGGAACGGCCAGTATCGTTTCGCTGGGAGTCCTTGCCGACAACGTGCTGGCCACCCCCACCCGCGTGGGAAGGTCGTCCGGCGCCCGTCTGGGAACCGTTTATCTGCAGCTCCAGTTTACCGGCGCCCCGATGGTCGGGGACCTCAGCGCCGACGCCCGGCTGCTCGGCCGCAGCGAAAGCACGGTCCGGCAGAAGGCCTTCTCGTCGGCTTCATTTTATGCCAACGGCAAACCCATCGCGCACGGAAGCGGTGAATTCGTCCTGCTCGATGCGCCGCCGGGCGTCACCCTCGCACCCCGCCCCTGGGAGCGTGGGGCGTCTGCACGGGAGGTGGCCGGTGAGATCGGGACCCTCGAACCGCACGAACGGGCGATCCTCGAGGCCTGCGACGCCGCGCTCGCCCGGACGACGCCGCAGGCCTCGTTCATCCAGCATTTCTGGGGGGACCTGCCGCGCCGCCGCGCGCAGGGGGCAGCGAGCCGGGTGGCGATCGGGCCGCATATCGGCAACCGCGTCGGCCATGTGCAGGGAGGGATATTGTTCGGCCTGGCGGCCATGTGCGCCAATGCGGCGGCGCCCCCGGGAATGCTGCTGTCGAACGCCGCGGCCTGGTACATCAGTCCGGGCTGTGGCGCTTCGCTCGCGGTCCGGTCGCGCGTCATCCACACCGGCCGAACCATGGCCGTGTCGCGCACCGAGATCACGGCCGCCGGCGGCGAACGCGTGCTCGAGGCGGTGACCCAGCACATGCTGGGAAAAGGGGACTGAACGTGCATCTTCACCCGAGCGCTGCGCGCCAGGGTGCGGAACGGGTGCTCAGCCTTTGGGGTCGGTCCACAGGTCGGCAGCGGCGGCATCCAGTCCCAGCGCCTGTAACGTCTCGGGAAGCGGCCTGCCGGTCTGCCGGTCCCAGCCCATCAGGCGGTAGTAGTTGTCCAGCATCTCCTCCCAGTGGGGCGTGATGCTGATCCCCTTGGCGGGGCCGTCGACGGGGGTGGAGCTCCAGCGCGGGGAGGGTTTCTCCAGATCGGCGGTGACGCCGTGCCGGAGGTTGAAGGCCCGCATGAGGTTGGCCACCCTCAGGCCGGCCTCCTGCGCCTCCCCGATCGTCATGTCCCATCCGGTCACCGCGTTGAGCGTCTCCACCAGGTGGCGCAGCGGCGCCCGTACGCAGAAGCTGCAGACGCCCAGCATGTCCTCGAGCTGGCGCCGGCCCTTGGTCCTGGCGATGTGGGTGGACACCTCCCCGGGGGAAAAGCGCTCCTTGAGGCTGTGCGAGTCCGGGTCCGCGGGCCCCAGGTACCCCGATGAGTAAGTCCCCGTATCGGATGTGGCGGTGTCGAACATCTCCCGCCAGAACGCCCGGTGGTCATGCCCCCGGGGGGCATGGCCCTTCATCGTGTAGACGGCGCACTGCTTCGCCTCTTCGCCGAGTGTCTCGGCGGCATGCCTGATCCCCTCGGCCAGCATGTCTGCGAAAGGCCCTTCCCGGCGGGCGATCCGCTCCATCAGCGCCCGGATGGCGTCATTGTTGCCCCAGGTCAGCTCCAGCCCATCCGTGTCTGCTGTGGTGAGAACGCCCTTTTCGAAAAGCTCGATCACCATCGAGGCGATGAAGCCCGCCTCGTTCCCCTCCAGCCCCAGCAGGGTCAGCAGGTTGGATATGACCAGGGTTTCCGCCGGATCGGTGTTGCCCACCAGCGGTCCCCAGGCGGCGAACATCTCGTATTCGGGCTCCTCGACCGTCATCCCGCGGTAGGGACCGTCGGTGATGGTGACCATGTGGCAGTGATGGGATCCGCAGGCCCAGCAGGGGTTCGGTGTTGCGCTCCAGCGTTCCCGCACATACTGGCAGGTCATGAGCCGGGCCTCGGGATAGAGGTTGGTCAGGTAGTTCCTGACGGGCAGGGTTCCGGAAGCCACGCGCTGCTCGCCGGTCCCGTAGTCGCCGCCCGTTCCCATATCGAAGATCCGCTTGGATCCCGGATCCTTCTGCATTTCACGCCAGATCGTCTCGACGGCCGGCAGCAGCCTCCTGGGCGATGCCACCCGGATGGAGGTCGTGCCCAGCGGGGCGCACAAGGCCTTGAGTTTCTTTACGCCCATCACCGCACCGGCGCCGTTATGGCCGGCGCAGTGGTCCTTGTCGCCGAAAATGCCGGCGTATTTCACCAGGTGCTCACCGGCCGGGCCGATGCAGAAGACGCTCATCTGCCGGTCGGCGAAGCCCAGTTCGGCCTTGATCCGGTCCTCGGTTTCCCAGGTGTTGATTCCGACCAGGTGCCCGGCGTCCCT